>JBEGTP010000188.1:0-25985 GCA_041179365.1 Pseudomonadota bacterium | reverse complement strand
TTCTTGATCGTCACAAAGAAGTAGCGCCTCAGCGCGCGTCGCCGCGAGCCAATAGGGTGTTTCCGATACATGTGCTGGCGCGTCGAGTCTCTCAAGTGTGGCGCGCGCCAGATCAGACCCGCGCTCTTGGTCGCCAGAAAGAAACGCCAGCGTGGCTACGTTGATCAACAAATAGGGTTGTGGCGACAGGGCGTCGGCCGCTGCATAGGCCTTCGCCGACTCGACAAAGAAGGCGCGCCGCTCACCGCCTGCCGCCCTTAAACCGCGATCCTTCAGCAAGCGGCCCTTTACCGCGAGGGCTGAAGAATCCGTTACTGACGCGCTGTACCCCCCCGCCTCAAACAAAGCCCAGGCTTGGTCGAGCGCACCCGACCGAGCCAGAGCCGTTATAAGGTAAAGGGGGGGCGCTTCCATTCCGCGTCGCCTATTGTGGTTTTGGTGGCGGGAAATTCATGCCATTGCCACCATCGGGATCAATGATGATCGGCATTGGCTTGCCGCCCTTTTCACTTTCAAGATTAAGGTGGAAATTCATCGCATAGTAAAGCGCGTCTGCTGTTTTAGGCGGGATGGGCTTTCCGTCATTGTCGAGGTAATAATTCTCAAAATAGAGGAGTGACCCGCGCGCAAATTTGTCATCGCTCTTTGCGCCGAAGAAGCTTTTGTTTTTGCTGATCTTGCGGCTACCGGCCCGTTCTGGATCGGTAAAGCGAAGGCTGCTAACGGCCTTGAACGTCAAGGGCTCGTTTTTCTCGAAGGTCAGTGTGCTATTATCGACATAGACATAGACGCGGCGTGTGCTGGCAAAGCCCCAATGATCAAAATTATAGCCCGCTGAGTCTGCCAGCGGGTTGAGCGATTGAACATCACCGCCGGGAGCCAACCCAGTAAGCTGCTTCAAGACTTGCGCGCGGACAACGGCTTCATCGTCTTTGGAGGGCGTATCAAAGCTGCCATAGCTCGACTCAATCTTCAGATCTTGGTTGATGCGAATTATTACGAGCGAATAATAATCCGCTGACAATTTGCTCGGCCCCGGTTTTGAAGGGTCATCTCCGTAATTGCTACCATTGCCTAGCGCGTTGCCGTGTTCGTCGTCATGGTCATCGTCATAACCACCCATCGGTTTGCGGTCACAGGCCGTGACCAGCGCCGACACCCCACCGAGGACGATGAGGTTTCTTCTGTTTATTGTCGTCATTTTTTGCCTCCGTTTTTGATTTTGCCAATGTCATTTTCGTACGCCTGTACAGCCGCCAAGTTACTCTTCGTTTGCTTGAGTTTCGTAACGACGCTCTTCGCTTCTTCAATGACTGACTGGCATGAGGGGTCATCGACCACTCTCAGTTCTTTTATCAAAGCAACAAGGAGCTTGAGTTTATAGGTCAAAATATCCGCGCGTTCGCCCGTTTTTTCCAAGAGATAATTCACACTTTTTACAGCGTCTCTAAAAGCTAAAATTGCGTCTCTGTGATTTAACTGATTTGCTAAAATGATCGCGACGCCTTCATTTGACCAGATAGCGCGCAATTGCATTGCAATGTTTTTGGGGTCTTTCGACAAAAGAGCTGAAATAATTTTCAGTTCTTTTTTTCGTTCAATTAAAGCCGCATCAAATTGTCCACTATTTGTATAAACATTGGCAAGCCAACCATATCTATTGGCGAGAGATTGGGCGACACTTTTGTCGTTTGGCGAACGACTATAGGCGGATTCTTCATACCGCACCGATCGCTCGCACTCCTGCATGGCGCGGGTGTATTCATGATCTAAATTGGTGTGGAGCTCGCAAAGATTGCCAAATGCGTAGCCCAATTCCATCGCAGTTCTAACGGTGTGGGGCTCAACCCGCTCCAAGCGCTTGGCAAGGTCGAGATAGCCCTTCCAATGGCGTTCGGTCTTGGCCGGTTGATGATATTTCCAAGCAGCAAAGCCGACCCAATACTCGCTCTGCGCATGGGTGAAAATCGCGTCTGGGTCATTGGGCTTTTGTGCAAGCAGCGCAGCGGTCACACGGTGCGCCGCGCTGAACTTTTCGAGTGCCGACCCGTATTTGGCATCATTTGCCTCGTCCTCACCCATGGCATGCAATATACGCGCGCGCCTCTCAAGACTGTCAAAGGACATGTCGGCGACCGACGCGTCATCATAATATGTCATGGCCCGCGCGTTGACCGCGCCCATCACATCGAGCCGCCCAACACCTTTCAGACGATCACGCAAATCCGTCAGCATATATTCGATCAGCCCCTCTGCCTCAGCGCGCTGATGCTGAGCCTCAGCCTTCGCGCGCATCGCCATGATCATCAATGAGCCCGTGATTAGCATGGCAATGAGGGCCGCAGCTGTGATGGCCATCACGCGGCGCACTTGCCGCTGCGCATCGCGCTGAACCAAAGTGCTGAGGCTCGCGCCAGTTAATCCGGCAACAAGCTTTAGCAGCGCCAGTCCTGTGCCGTCTTGCCCCTTCCTGAAATCAGCGGCGACTGGATCGGCCTGACGCTTCAAGGCGGCAGGCAAGACAGCCTGTGGATCGCCGGCTACTACAGCGGCCAAAATGGGGCGAGTCTGACCGTGAAGCGCTTTGAACAAGTCAATCTCACGCGCGACCCATTCGGATTGAAAGGCGGCGGGCGAACAGAGCACGATGAGGGCGTCCGACGCGGCAAGCGCCGCCTTGATTTCAGCACTTAAATCATCAGAGGCCGGAAGCTCATCAATGTCGCGAAAGATCGGCGTTAGTCGGGCAGGGATGTTGCCTCGACTGCCAGTGCCTCCGACCAGTCGCTTTGGCATCGCATAGCCTTCAAGCTGCCGGTGCAGCTTGCGCGCAATGGCCTTATCTGCATGACTATAGCTTATGAAGGCGCGATACCGCGTCGGTTCTGGCATGAGGCTCCCTAAAGGCCAAGATCTAACAGGCCTTACTGTTATCAATGTGCCAGAAACGCGATGCTACAACAATCTGCTCATTGCGCCTCATTTCGCGGTGCCGACCCAAATGGGTGAAGTATACGCACGTTCCTGATCCTTCAGTCGCGTATCGGGCAACAATTTTGCTTTGTAGCGCAAGGCATCAAAAAGGACCCAGCGCGGCGTTGGGATTTCGATCACACGGGCATAGTAAAAAGCCTTTTGGCCTGTTTTGTAATCAGGATCTGACCAAACGCGCGCGAGTTGGGGCGCACCGATACTGTTTTTGTAACGCGCTGTTGCAACGTCTACGGTGTCGCCCACGGCAGGAAGCTTTCCGTCCGCACCGAGTGCCCGCGTTTCGGGGCTACTCCAAACGACATTATAGATTTTCTCCTGCGTCTTGCCCATAGCATCAACCCAGCCTTTGACGATTTGGATCCGATCAAGATTGGCCCCTTCTGGATCTTTTAGCGCCGATACAATGAAAGACGGCGCGCCGTTCCCTGCCTTAAGCTCTCCGCCCATCGGGACGCCGCGCGCATAGCCTGTTTTGACCCAGTCGCCCGCAAGGTCTTTCGCCGTAAAATCCCATCCACCAAAGAGCCGTACAGTCATGCGGGGTCCGGTGGTGGCGTAGACTTCGCGTCGCATCATCGCATCAAAAAGTGCGGCGCGTGTGTTGCCCCGCGCCCACACGCCAGCATAGCCGCCCGCTAGGTAATGCCAGCCAAACCGGCCCTTCCGCATGCCTAGGTTTTGAGGCGCTACAGCGCGCGTCGCATTGGGCTCAACGCCCGAATGCTTGCCGAAGAAGTTATTCTCGTCGGCTGTCGAGAGCGCGGTATGGCTATCGGTCGATCCAATCATGCCAAGCTTATAGGGATTGACCCCCGTGCGGGCCTCAATGGCAAGGCCGCGCTTCAATGCTTCGCGCACATATTCCCCCGCAAACATGGCGGGCGTCTTATCACGCTGCATTGTTAAATTGCCGAGTTCCCAGCCTGCTTTCCCGAAATCGGCAAACTCATCATTGGGCGAAAGGAAGGGATGGGCTTCGCTATCTCCCTTGATCTGCGTTGCTTCCACCAAGGGCTCATGTGCTGCGCGTCTCCGGGCATAGTCGGCCGTCATGGGTCCGCCGCCCGGACCCGTCAGCTCAAACATCAGCCCATTAGAGACATTGCTGTTATGGGGAATCGCGAGCACTTTACCGCCGGTCAGCCTTTCATAATTGTCCATGTAATCCCACAATTGGCTGACAGGCGCATCGCCCTGGCCTGGATCATAAGGAAGCACCTGATCGGTCCGCTGCTTACCATCACGGAAAACGACAACGCGGTGGAGATTGTCACCGCGCGGCATCAGTGTGTATTCAAAGCCCATAAACGCCGTGAATTTTCCCGGCTCATTATAGCGCTCAACAATGCTGCTATGCGTCGTCCAAATCTTGGTCGTATTCTTCTTTTGCCTTTCGGGGTTGCGCAAGCCTGCGGGCATCGTGCCATTTCCGGCAGCATCAATGAGTTCAGACGTTGCTTTGAGGCGGCCCTCGGGCCCCTCGTGCATGAGGTCATACCAGTGCAGCAGAGTTGGGTCCTTGATCATGAACCGGGGCGCTTCAAAAAGCGCCTTGGTCGCGCCGAGGCCCCCTGAATGGTCAGCAATCACAAGAAAATCGAGAGGGCGCGAGAGCTTGGCCTTGAGCCCCATGCTCGACGTGACTTCTTCGCCGCGTGCGAAGCGGAGCGCTTCTTCGGGGCCAAGCGTAACGCCAAAGCCAAAGGCGTCGATTGAATTTGAGGTGTGAAGGTGCGTATCGCCCCAATAAACGCGGTCGGGAAAGGCTGCGAGTTTGATAGACCCTTCGCCCGTACCCCCAGGGCTTTTATCGGTCTTGCCGCCGCAAGCACTCAGTGCAAATAGGCTAACTGCCGCTGCCGCGATCCAACGCATTTTCATAGTATTGATCCCCTCGGACCACATTGAATGCCTAATTGCCGTAGACGTCAAGTGGCAACACGGGCGCGATGTTGCCTTGGGGGCTTGCCCTCGCCCGAGGAGAGGCTAGAAGCCCGAAATGGACAGAATTCTCATTCGCGGCGGCAATCCGCTCAACGGCGTCATTCCTATCTCAGGAGCAAAGAACTCGGCGCTCACGCTGCTGCCCTGTGCGTTGCTGACTGATGAACCACTCACGCTGCGCAATTTGCCGCGGCTCGCCGATGTCGATAGCTTTGGTCACCTGCTCAATCAGCTTGGCTGCTCAACAATGATTGAGGGCGCACGGCCCGAAGACTTTGGTCGCGTGATGACCGCGCGTGCTGGGCGGATTACGGCGACACTCGCGCCCTATGATATTGTTCGCAAGATGCGCGCGTCGATCCTTGTCCTTGGTCCGCTCCTAGCGCGCGCAGGCGAGGCTAAAGTCTCGCTACCCGGCGGCTGCGCCATTGGAAACCGCCCGATTGATTTGCATTTGAAGGCTCTCGAAGCCTTTGGTGCCGACATGGAAACAGACAGTGGCTATGTGACCGCAAAGGCCAAAGGCGGGCGTCTGCCGGGCGGCAAAATGGTTTTCCCAGTTGTATCGGTTGGCGCGACTGAAAATGCACTGATGGCGGCTTCGCGCGCGAAGGGCACGTGCATCATCGAAAATGCAGCGCGGGAGCCAGAAATTGTTGATCTTTGCAACCTGCTCGTCGCGATGGGTGTTTCAATCGACGGGATCGGCACCGAAACGTTGACCATCGAGGGGACCGACCGTCTCCACGGCGCGACCTACCGCGTGATGGCGGACCGGATCGAAGCGGGAAGCTATGCATGTGCCGTGGGCATTGCGGGTGGCGAAGTTGATTTGATCGGCGCGACGGCTTCAGACATGGAGGCAACGCTTACGGTCTTGCGCGAAGCGGGTGTTGAAATTACCGAGCACAAAAAGGGCATCAAGGTAAAGTCAGACGGCAAGCTTGGCCCCCTAACGCTCTCAACCGCGCCTTACCCAGGATTTGCGACCGACATGCAAGCCCAGTTCATGGCGATGCTGACAAGGGCCGACGGGGCCAGCGTTCTCACTGAGACCATTTTTGAAAATCGCTACATGCACGTGCCTGAACTTGCGCGCATGGGCGCTGATATTCAGGTGCGGGGCCGCTCTGCCGTCGTGCGGGGCGTTGATCGTCTTGTTGGTGCCCCTGTTATGGCGACGGATCTTCGCGCTTCAATGAGCCTCATTATAGCGGGTCTTGTGGCCGAAGGGGAAACCCAGGTGAACCGCGTCTATCACCTTGATCGCGGTTATGAACGGCTTGAAGAAAAACTCTCGGCTGTCGGCGCTGATATCGAGCGGGTTAGCGACGGCTAGCGCATCGACCACAAGCAGGGTCGGCTGTGGGCTGGCGGGGACGATTATTGGAGCTTTGGCAAAAGCTTGGCAAGATAGGCTATGCGCCCAGTTGGTTTGGGGTCTAGCAACGCCCTTTCATCCTTTTGAGCTTTTTTCTGCTTTTTTTCAGCCTTTTCAACGAGCTTGCGTTCGTCTTTTGCCTTGTTCTTTTCAGCGTTCACTCGGGCTTTATCTGGCACCAGAATGGGCGCGCGCGGGGTCACCGTATTGGGGGCGTTGGCGTAACGCGCATTTGACGGGATGCTCATCGGTGGCACATCATTGGGGTAGATGAAGCCGTGCGTCGGCCACTCTGTCGTCCCAAGATCTTGCAAGGGCGCAAACCAAACACGAACGCGGCTCCAGTCATTGGCGTCAGAAACATCGACAACTCTGACGTTTTTCTCGATCTGGCCGCGACGCCCGTCTATCAGCGACCAGTTGGAGTGGGTGACTAAAATGGTGCGGTCATCAATCAATCGGCTGACCGCGGCAACATGGCCGAGCCGCATCGATCCATAGGCCTTAAAGGCGAGGACCGCGCCGCGCTTGGGCTGATTACCACGCCGGTAACGACCCTCAGCTTGCGACCACCACGTATGGGCATCGCCGTAAATTTGAATGCCCGAAATTGCGCGGGCAATCGGCACACATTCCCAGTGTTGCTGAACCTGCGTTACGCCCTGAAGCTCAAGCTGATTGGGCGTAGCGAACAGGGGCGTCGCCATCACAAGCGACGCGATTGCGAAACCCAGCACCCGCATAATTAAACTCACCTCGCCGAAATTTGATGCGGTTATCGTGCCAGAAAAGGGTTAATGCCCTGTTTCCGCTTCGAATTATCGACCCGTATTTCGGCGAGGCGTTGTTTAGAGGCGATGACCTGTGCGGTCACGCTTGGTTTTCAAATAGTCTTGATTGTGCGGATTGGGAGCCAGCGAATGGGCAACGCGCTCCACTATGGTGATGCCGCACGATGCCAGCTGTGCAACCTTATCGGGATTATTGGTGAGGAGCCGAACCTGATTCTGCCCGAGCAGGAGAAGCATCCGCGCTGCCAAGCCGAAATCGCGCGCGTCAACAGCAAAGCCAAGCCGCGTATTCGCGTCGACAGTATCAAACCCTTGATCCTGTAAATGATAAGCACGCAATTTGTTGATGAGGCCGATCCCGCGCCCCTCTTGCCGCATGTAGAGCAGGAGCCCCCAACCGCTTTCAGCAATCAGGCGCAACGCTGACTGAAGCTGCGGCCCGCAATCACACTTCAGGCTGCCCAGCACATCGCCAGTCAAACACTCACTGTGAAGACGGACGAGCGGGGGAGACCCATTGGGCGTGCCAATCATCAAGGCGATATGATCTTGCGAAGAGCCCGTGCTGCGAAAGGCGATAATTTCACATTGCTCAGTTGCTGCAATGGGAAGCCGCGCCCGCGCTACAAGCTTCAAGTCCGCAGGGGCTTCATGGGCAAAAATATCGGCGCTGCTGAGCGTTGCCGCAGGCTCGCTTGTCGCGTCCTGAACGAAGAAAGCGGGAAGCAACCCGGCGTGCCGCGCCAATTGAAGTGCCGCCGCCGCCGCGTCCCCGGCGGGGCACGTCAGCGCTTGATAGGGGCCTTTCAGCGGATGAACGAGGTCGAGAGCAGGATCGACTAGCGCGTGCGCTGCAGGAAGATCGAGCCACGGCGCACGTGCGATTAAAACGGGCGCATCGGGTGTTGCGGCCTCGCGTTGATTGGCAAGCTTGAGCGTTGCTGCGCGTCCCGACGAAATGAGCAGTGAAGCGACTTTTTGCGGATCAAAATCAACAAGCGACGCGTCGGTCGCCGTTTCTACCGCAAGGATCGAAAGGCCCCCATCGATAGTGACTGGCCAACCGCGCCTGAGGGCATCGATTGCCCTTGCCGTTGCCCGCAGGTCGCTCAAAAGGCGAACTCGGTAATAAGAGGGATATGGTCCGAAGGTTTTTCCCAACTCCGCGCGGGCTCGATTATCCGGTGCGCAGAGGCAGCCGATGCAACGGCGGGGGAAGCCCACATATGATCGAGCCGTCGCCCACGATCACCAACCGTCCAATCCTTTGCACGGTAGCTCCACCACGTATGAAGCCGGGCGGGTGCCGGGACAAAGTGCCTTCCAAGATCAACCCAGTCATGGCTGGCTTGCAGCGCCGCCAGCGTTTCAACCTCAAGCGGCGTATGGCTTACGACGTCGAGCAATTGCTTGTGATTACAAACATCCGATTCGAGCGGCGCGATATTAAAGTCCCCCACGAGCAAACTCGGCTCCGCCAGTGCGCTTGACCACGCCGTCATCCGCGCTAGGAAATCGAGCTTCTGCCCAAATTTCAGATTCTTATCGCGGTCAGGCACGTCGCCGCCCGCAGGAATATAGACATTTTCGACCCGCCAACCATTGGGCAGCCGCGCACCGATATGCCGGGCCTCGCCATTGTCTTGCCAGTCATTGCTATGAACATCTTCAATCGGGATGCGTGAAATGATCGCTACGCCGTGATGCATCTTCTGCCCTTTGAGCAGAATATGGTCATACCCCATCGCCTTAAACGCGGCTTTAGGGAAGGCGCTGTCTTCCGCCTTTGTTTCCTGAAGACAAAGGACGTCTGGAGCCTGCTCCGCAAGGAAGCGCTCGACGATCGGTAGCCGGAAACGGACCGAATTGATATTCCACGAAGCGATTGAAAGGGTCAGGGCCATAATGCGGCTCTAGCCCTCAGAAGCAAAGCCGCGCAAGTCCGAAGCGCTCTACCTCCTCAAGCGGCATTAGCGAGCATGAGCGCCGCTGTGGCTTTCGCACTGCCCACAACGCCTGGAATGCCCGCGCCGGGATGCGTGCCCGCGCCCACGAAGTAGAGATTATTGACCACATCATCACGGTTGTGCGTGCGAAAAAAGGCACTTTGCCAGAGCACAGGCTCAAGACTAAAGGCGCTGCCAAGATGTGCGTTTAAATCGCGGCTAAAATCAGTCGGCGCGTAGTGAAAGCGCGTTGCAAGATTGGCTTTAAGTCCGGGCAGCACGCGCCGCTCAACTTCATCAAGAACAGCGTCAGCGAATTGCGCGCCAAAATCACCATCCCAATCGACCTTGGCTTTGCCTAAATGGGCAACCGGCGCAAGAACGTAGAAGGTAGAATATCCCTCGGGTGCCATTGCTGGGTCCGTCGCGCTGGGGTGATGAAGATAGAGCGAAAAATCGGCGGGCACTTTTCCATTTTTATAGATGTCATCGAGCAAGCCTTTGTAGCGCGGGCCAAACAGGATGGAGTGATGGGCAATCTCAGGATAGTGACCCTTGACGCCGAAGTGCACGACGAAGAGCGACGGAGACCAGCGTTTGCGCTCTAGCCTTTTTGACGCTGCGCGACCACGTGGATGCGCTTTAAGCAGGGTGGCGTAAGTGTGCATAACATCGCCGTTGGTCGCGACAGCGTCTGCCATGAGCGTTTCACCATTTTCGAGGGCAACCCCTGTTGCAAGGTTGCCATTCGTTAGGATCGTGGCAACAGGTGCAGACAGGCGAAGCGTTCCGCCAAGCCGCTCGAACAAGGCGACCATGCCAGCCACCAGCCGGTTTGTCCCGCCGCGTGCAAACCAGACGCCACCGCGCTTTTCAATGGTGTGGATGAGCGCGTAGATCGCGCTGGTACTCATCGGATTACCACCGACGAGTAATGTTTGAAATGAAAGCGCTTGCCGCAACTTCTCGCTCTTCACAAACTTTGAAGCGATCGAATAAACCGAACGCCAAGCCTGATATTTCATCAACGCGGGTGCCGCTTTGATCATCGACGTGAAATCTAAAAAAGCAACCGCGCCAAGCTTTTGATATCCCTCGCGTTCAACGCCCTTTGAATAGTCCTGAAATTTTTCATAGCCAGCTAGATCTTCGGGCGCGATCTTTCTGATTTCGGCACGCAACGCTTCTTCATCATTTGAATAATCATAGCTCGTACCATCTGGCCAATTGAGCCGGTAAAAGGGCTTGACCGGCATCAGGTCAACATCGTCTGCGAGTTTATGTCCTGAAAGCGCCCAAAGCTCTTCGAGGCAAGGGGGGTCAGTGATAACCGTCGGCCCAGCATCAAACGTAAAGCCCTGTCGATCCCAATAATAGCCACGCCCGCCTGGCCTATCGCGCGCTTCAAGGAGCGTCGTCGTTACGCCTGCCGATTGCAGCCGGATGGCGAGCGCCAATCCGCCAAATCCTGCTCCAATCACAATCGCTGATTTCATCGTCTAAACCTTAACACTGCTTTGAGGGCCCGCATGACGGAAACCGGAGGTCGACCCGAAAGCAGTCGCAGCTTATCGGCAAGTGTCGATTGCCCCGCATAGAAGCGACTGATCAAGCTGGGAGAAAGGCGGTAAAAGCGCTCAAAGATTTTGTAGCGCAGGTTTGGTTCCGCCGCGTGAAACAACATTGTATCAAGGAGGCGGTAAAAGCTGCCCTTGCGCCACTGCGCTGTTGCGTAGGCATAGACATCGATTTTGGGATCTTGGGCGTAGGCCATAGCAAGACGAACGGCGCTTGGCAGTGAATAGCCCGTGGTCGCGTGAAAGAGGCCAGCGCGCAGCCCTGCCTTGGCGATGCTCGATCCTGTCGAGCGCCAATACGCCTCAAAATCTCCTCTTATCACGACTGGCAAAACCCCGGTTTCCTCGCGCCCGCCACCGTTGGTCTTCCACCCTTTGGCTGCGGCAAAGGCAATAATGCCCTCTCGAATTTTTGACGCATCCAGTTGAGGCGTGTCGCTATAATAAGTGTCTTCAATAAAGAGAGTTTCCGCGTCAAAGGGGAGACAATAGAAGAAGCGGTATCCATCCTCCTGCGCCACGGTCGCATCCATTACAACCGGACGTGACAGGCCGTGGCCGCCAGTGATGTGAAGCGAGATCCCGACAAATTTTTGCCAGCCAAGCGTGAGCGTTGAAAGATCACCAGGCCCACGCGCATCGATGACCGTACCAGCCGCGATCGTCCGGCCATCCTCGAGCAGTACGAGGCCTTTTTCAGTGGCTTTGACCGTACCACACAGAATATGATCCTCTGGCAATTTTTCACGAACCACAGCTTCAAGCCGCTCGCTCTCAATCGCAAAATAGGCCGACTCTAGCGTTCGTTTGTACTTTGGGAAGATAACATCATAGCCCGCCCAGCGGTGGCAAATGAGCGGCTCAACTAGCCATCGGTGCTCCGCTGCAATATCGCCCTCAAAGAACGACCAGATATGGTTCCCGCCCAGTTGCGCACTTGCCTCAACAATCCGAACGTCAAGCATGGGCCGCTTTTGCGCGAGCGCCAAAGCAATGAGGCAGCCCGAAAGGCCACCCCCCAAGATTGCAACGTCACACGAAAGTTCAGCGCCAGACACAAATGCGCTGTAGCGTGTCATGCCTGTCGATCAACCAAACTTCACATCGCCTGCTGAAACCAGCGCCTTAAGCACCGTCGCGGCACCGCATTGGTGCGATCGCGCGATAGGGTTCCATCTTCCATCGGCAACAAATTTGCCCTTTTCATAGTGGCTCGAGAAACTCCAGAGATAGGGCGTCGCCACGCGCACTCTGCGGTAGCCAAATCCGTTATAGGCTTCGAGCCGGTAGAGCGTTCGCTCAAGGCTCCAATCGCTCTGATTGGTAAACCCGAGGAGCTTCAGCGCGTCCTTTGCGCTCGATTCCCAGTCCGATGGCGGGAGCCAGATAAGCGGGCGGCCCGCTGGCACTTGGCGGGTCCGCTTCGTCAGTGGAAAATCGCCATTATGCAGGTGGGCGCGAAAATTGAAACTTGCTTCCAGTCCGTGGATCATCCCAATGAAATACCAAGGCACTGCAACTTCAGACCCAAGCTTTTCATAGCGCGGTCGCGCTTCAAGGAGCATCTTGTGATGCCAATCGATGGTCTCAGCATGGTCGGCACGCAAGGCTGCGCTCTCAAAAAGAGCTGCATATTCGCTTTTCAGACTCGCAAAATCATGGGCCCTACTGAGCAATAAGGGCTCAGTCTGTTGCGCTTGTTGAGCCTCATGTTCACGCGCATGGACCTGTGCCAAAAGTTCTCCAGCCTGATCGGCTAACGCCGCGTCACTCTCTTCGCTCCGGTCAATCACCGCAACGAGGCGCGGCATCGCCTGTTGGTAAAAGGATGCTTCGTTCGGCGTAAGCGGTGTCTCTTGCGCAAGAGAGAGGCGCGATGTCCTTAGCCCCCGGCGGTTTGCTTCTTGCTCAAGCGTCAAGATTGAGGCGATGGTCCTAACGAGGTTTAGGGGCCGGAGCGGCAACTTTACCCCAGCAATTTCAGATGGAATTTTCTGGCCAAAAATTTCAATTTGGTCTGGGTTTTGGGCGAACGCCTTGCGGCCAAGCAACCCCAAGGCCGAAGCGCTTGCGCTCCACCTCATCATATCCCGTCGATTGACGTCGCGCTTGGCCATCATCCTCCCCCGAGTCTTCATCACGGCTTTACCACAAAGCGCAAAGCCGATTAGAGGAATTTGCATGATGAACTTTGATGAAATGATCGCGAGCCTTCGCCAAGAGGGTCACCAATGACATACGAACCCGAGCGACGATTGGCGCCAAGGGCGGACGCTCTTTGGCGGGCTTTCTGCCGCACTTTGCGCAGAGGCATGCGCGCGGCTTGCGCCCGATCTGCGCCCGCTGCGCGCGGGCCAAATCGCCTTCATCGGCCCTTCGGCAGGCGCAATCACATTGGTTCCAACGGTTTTGCGGCGCGGAAAATCAGTCACGTTCATGGGGTGTGATCTCATCGCCGATGGGGCTCTTGCCACGCGCGCGATCTTTACCTTTGGCGGTGCGCGCGCATCGAGTTTGAAGGCCATAGCGCCGCGCGCGCCAAAAGTGCCCAAACCTGACGAATGCCCAGCGCTATTTGGTGCGCGCAAGCCCGCCTTCACGGTGCATATCGATCAGCGCCGCGCAGGGGGATGTCCCTTAGGTGGTGGCGCGGATAGAGGCGATCTCCTGATCTGGGTCCGTCACGCGACATCGGTTGCGCCTTCACCAGCAGCGCTCGTTATGCTTGGCGATGCTTTGCCCCCTGCATCGATGCCGCGTTTCACGGGCCCAGCGATTATCAGTACGATGACATGGGCTTTTGATCTTTTCACCCCAGAACAATGCGGCGGGACGGGCTGGCACCTCATCCGCTCAACCGATGATGGTGTTGGTGATGGCTACGCCGGGCAGGCGATGTCCGTTTGGGCTGAATGCGGCACGCCCATCATGATTGGCCGCCAAAGTGTCGCGATATTTGGATGAGATTTGTCCAATAAAGTCCCGCAAAAGAGAGTTATGGTCCTTGGATATCCGCCGTAGCGGCGGCGATAGATTGGAGAGTGCGTGGTGACAGTGTACACAAAACGTCAAGTGTTAGGCGGCATCGGTGCAGGCGCGGCGCTTGCGTCGATCGGCGTCGCGAAGCCGGCCTTGGCCATGAGCTATGACGAGGCCGACCAGCTTTTTCAGGCCTTAAGTGCGATGACGTGGCAGGGCGTTTATCTCTCTGCGCCGGCTAAAGCGGAAGGTTACGTAGCAAGGCCGTGCAAAATTGCCGTAAAGGACTGCCGCTTCATCTTTGACAGCAAATACCGCATGACGGGCGAAGCAAAACTGTGCGTTTCAAACAAGCGAAGCACGATGAACGGCGGCTATAAGAGCTGGGCGAAATTTTCTGGCTACGGTGTGTATCAAGACGGTGTTCCGCCCGGAATCGTCATTGAAATCATGGAGACCGAAATCAGATCCTTCTCACCTTGGTCTGAAGATATGCTTCCTGTTTCCGAGGAAAATAAGACTTACTTCTCGCAGATCTTAGTTCCGTTCACGCATTGTGTCGGGGAGTTATATCTCGCCAAAGATACTAATCAGGGCGGAAACCTTGTTTTAGAGAGCCGACGCTCGATGGAGATTGTGAGCAATGGTATGAGCTCCGACTGGTTGTTAGGGCAAAATGAAAGCTATTTTTCTGATCAAACGTGATAAGGTTGCGTGACGCGCGCGCCTTTGCTTTGTACTCAGCTTTGCAATCCGATATGACTCGCCGCTATGGCCTCATTCCTGCCCATTATCGCATCAGCGCTTATCATGACGATCATAGTGGCGGCGCGCTATCTCGTCACAAGCGGTGCCTTCGCATGGGCAACGCGGATGAAGCATGCCGGTCTTTATGCCGGTCTCAGGGCGCAGATGAAGCGGGAGATTGGCTGGTCGCTTCTCTCCGCGGCGCTCTACGGCATTCCGGCAGGTATTGTTGCTTGGGGCTGGCAAAACAGGGGCTGGACGCTGATTTACACGGACGCTTCGGCCTATCCACTTTGGTATTTGCCCCTCTCCATTCTTCTCTATCTCACCGCACATGATACCTGGTTTTATTGGACGCACCGGCTCATGCACAACCCGTGGTGGTTTAAAGTTGCCCACGCAATCCATCACGAAAGCCGCCCGCCAACCGCTTGGGCCGCAATGAGCTTTCACCCATGGGAAGCCCTTACAGGGGCCGTTGTCATTCCTGCGCTCGTCTTGCTCATCCCGATTCACGTCGGGGCTCTCGGGATTGTGCTTAGCATTATGACGCTGATGGGCATCACCAATCACATGGGGTGGGAACTGTTTCCAAGCACCATGGTTAACGGCCTGTTAGGCAAAGGGCTGATAACAGCGTCGCATCACCAAAAGCATCATGATGCGTATAGGGGCAATTATGGGTTGTATTTCAGACTGTGGGACAAAGCCTGCGGCACAGATCTTGGCTTGGGCAGCTTTGCTGATGAGCGCGGGCGCGCTGGCCGCTCCGGGCGTTAGCCTTGATGTCTCCATTTCCGGCCTGCGCAATCTCAAAGGTAATGTTCTCATTTGCCTGACCGCAAACCCTAAGGCCTTTCCAGACTGTTCGAAGGATGCGTCGTCTCATAAATTGAGTGTCGCTGCTGCCAAAGCGGGGCAAGTGCGTTTTACAAACATCGCGCCGGGTCTCTATGCGCTCTCGCTCATCCATGATGAAAACGCCAACGGCAAACTTGATACCAAGCTTATGATTCCGGGCGAAGGATTTGGCTTTTCGCGCAATCCGACCATTGTCTTTGGTCCGCCTAAGTTCAAAGGGGCACAATTCAGCATTGGCGAGAGCGGCGGAGCCCAGGCCATTACTATGAAATATATGCTCTAATGACTCCGTCAGTTTTCCGCCCAGTAGCGGATCTAAACTCACCTGAACAACAAGCGTTTGTGGAGGCTGCCCGTGTCGCCGGGCTCAACCCCGATGACCCATGGATCGGAGGCTATTCTGACTATGAATGGGATCACCTTCGTCCATTGCTTGCGGTTTATGAACTCGACATGCGGCGTAAGAACAAACCGCTGCGCGTCCTTGAATTTGGCTGCAACGCGGGCGGATCGCTCGTCGTGATGGCTGCGCTTGGGGCCGATGTAACGGGCATCGACGTCGCCGCCGAAATGATAAACATCGCCAACGCCAATGTCGGGCGACACGGGCTCGCGCACACCGCGCGCGCCCAGCACGTCGCCGATACCCGCGCCCTTCCGTTCGCCGATAGCAGCTTTGATCTCGTCGTCGCCAATAGCGTGCTCGAATATGTCGCGCCCGATCATCTGGATGCCATCGCGCGGGAGCTCCACCGTGTGACCGCGTACGGCGCGCAATTGTTCATCTGTGGAACCGCAAGCCGCCTTGCCCCGCGCGAAATCCATTCGGGCCGTTGGCTGGTCAATTATATCCCGCGCGTGCTTGATACACTGATTTACGGCGGGCCGGCACAACGCGGCCTTTCTCCCCTCTTCCTCGCAAAGGTGATGCGGGGTCGCTTTGTCGATGTCAGCGCTGGACGCTGGGCTGTCGGACGGAAGGCAATTCATCGCGGCATTTCAAAAGGAGCCCGCGCGGTGGTTTGGGTCGGGCGCATCATCGGCGTTTCGCCTGGCTGGCTGCCGCCCAATATCGAGCTTCTGCTCCGACGCGTTGATTAGGATCAGGGACCGCCTTAAAGGAAAATATCAATGGCGTGCAAGGCGACACCCACGAGACCACCAACCAGCGTTCCGTTGATCCGAATATATTGCAGATCGCGACCGACTGTGACTTCAACGCGGTCAGTCAGCATTTGCGCATCCCATGTCCGCACGGTTTCGGAAACGAGTTTGACGATACTATCTCCGTAGCTGGCGGCAGCGCCCACCGCCGTGCGGCGCGTGAACCGATTAATCGTCGCTTTTAGCGCCTCGTCATTCTGCAGCGTCGTTCCCAATTGGCGGAACATTTCACCAAATCGGCCGGCCATGACCCGTTCAGGATCACGCGCGGCTTTAAGGAGTGCGGCGCGGCCCTGATCCCAAAGGCCTGCAATCCAGTTCTGCATGGCAGGGTTTTCGATCAAGTCGGCTTTAAACGAAGCAACGCGCGCCTGCATGACAGGATCGGACCGAAGTTTGACGGCGAGTTCAGCGAGCGCATCATCCACGCGGTGTCGCAGTGGATGGGCAGGATCATCCGCTAGGTCACCAAATAGTTTGTTGAGACCAGAAATAATTGCGTCGGCAACATCGGCGTCTAACCCCGTCCAGCGCAAAATACGTCCAGATCGTTCGTGAACCATGTCGCGAATAAGCTGTTCGTTCGAAGCAAGAATGGTGCTCGCCTTTTGCAGGATAGCATTCATGAGCGGCAGGTGGCGGCCTTCTTTCATCGCGGCCTCAAGTGCTTGGCCGATCAGGGGAGCGGCATCGAGCTCACGTAGCTTATCACCGATGGCCCCTTTGACCATAATGCCCAGCCGCTGATCATCGAGCGCGTCGAGCATGTCCGCAAGCATGCGCGATACACCATCACGTAACCGCCCCGCGCCACCATGATCTGGATCGGCAAGGAAGCGCCCCGCAGCGCCAGCGACGTCGATCCGTTGCATGCGCCGGGCCACCACAACGGGCGTCAGGAAGTTGGTCCGCAAAAACTGCGCCATCGTATCCCCGATCCGGTCCTTATTGCGCGGGATGATCGCCGTGTGCGGGATGGGAAGGCCAAGCGGGTGCCTAAACAGGGCCGTGACAGCAAACCAATCGGCCAACCCGCCTACCATTGCGGCTTCGGCAAAGGCCTTGATAAAGCCGATGCCAGAATGAACCGCCTCAAACTGGCGCGTAATCAAAAAGAGCACTGCCATGGCAACGAGCAGCCCCGTGGCCCAGAGCTTCATCTGGCGCAACCCCAGCGCCCCTGAGCCAGCTGGAGCGTATTTCAAAGCAAAAAGAGGCGCAGCGATGGCTCTATTCCGCAGGCTGGATTGCTGACCTTTGCCCGCGCCGCCCAAAAAGGCGGCCCACCAAGCGACGGATACGCGACGGGAAAAGATGCGGACGTTCAGTCATTTCAACTTCACCGTGGTTGGTCAGCCAATAGCTCAGCCAAGGCCCAAGCCGTTCTTCCGCTCCGAGCGCAAGGCTGAAAGTGGCAGGCACGATAAGCAGGGTCAAGATGGTTGAAACGATCAGCCCGCCGATCACTGTAATGCCCATTGGCTGACGCCACGCTCCGTCGCCCGAAAGCGCTAGGGCCGTTGGTATCATGCCGGCAACCATGGCAACCGTGGTCATCACAATCGGTTGAGCGCGCTTGTGACCCGCTTCCATGATAGCGGTATTCTTGTCTGCGCCATGAGACATTTCCTCAAGCGCAAAATCGACCACGAGAATCGAGTTTTTCGCGACAATGCCGAGCAACATCAACATGCCAATCATGACCGGCATTGATGTAGGCATGCCCGCGATCCTAAGTGCCATGGCGGCCCCCAAGGGCGCGAGCAGCAAGGACCCCATATTGACGAGCGGAGACATCAGCCGCTGATAGAGCAAGACAAGGACCGCAAAGACAAGCATCACGCCCGAAACGACTGCAATGAGAAAATTGGTCACGAGCTCCTGTTGAATACGGCTGGACCCCGTTGTTAGTTTTTGCACGGTGTTGGGAAGGTTTTTCATCGCGGGCAAGGCATCAATTTTTTCTTGAGCCACACTGTTGACAATGCCGTCCGCTAAATCTGCGCCGATTTGAATGCGCCGCATCAAATTAGACCGCTGGATCGTGGTCGGCCCCGATCCAAAGCTGATTTGCGCGACGGACTTGAGCGGCACTGAAGAGCCGTTTGCGGTCGGCACGGGAAGATTCTCAATCGTCGCTAAGCTGCGGCGAGAGTCCTCGCTAAGCGTGACACGGATAGGGACTTGGCGGTCCGAAAGCGAAAATTTAGGGCTGTTTTGATCGATGTCGCCAATCGTCGCAATGCGGATTGTTTGTGAGAGCGCCGCAGTCGTTACGCCCAAGCTTGCCGCAAGGTCCATGCGCGGCTTGATGATAATCTCAGGGCGTTTCATTTCCCCTGCAAGGCGCGGCGCAACAAGCTCCTTAACACCGCTCATCTGGTCAACAATTTTGCTGGCGGTTTGGTTGAGCAGCACGGGATCGTCACTGCCCAAAGTAATTGTAATGTCACGGCCCGTGCCTGGTGGCCCACCGGTATCTTGCGCCCGGAAACTGACCCGCGCATCAGAAATTGTGGCGAGTTTCTTTGCCCATTTCTGTTCAAAGGCAATGCTGGTCATCGGGCGGTCGGCTTTGAGGGTCAGGTAAATACTGGCTGAACCAGGGTTGATGTCTGCAAAGGCAGCCCCGACAACGCTCTTCTCTTGCCCAAGCATCGCCTGAACATGCTCGGCTACGCGCCTAGTTTCGTTTAGGGTTGTACCCGGCACCATCTCGATGCGCACTTGGCTATAAGCCCAGTCGATGTCAGGAAACATAGAAAAGCCAATGGGCTTCATGATCGACGGGATGCCCGAAAACAGCACGATCGTAGAGACAAAGGCCAGAAAACCGATCCCGACGGTCTTGAAACGATTGCGCAGCGACCATCTTAAGACAGACAGATAGCGATCCATCCAAACGCCAGAAGCATGCGGCTCTTCGCCGTGGCTCTTGAGAAAATAGGCCGCGACCAAGGGCGTGATCATCCGCGCGACCAAAAGACTGAACAAAACCGAAGCGACGACGGTAAGCCCGAAGTTCTTGAAAAACTGGCCGGAAACGCCGGGCATGATGCCAACCGGAAGGAAAACAGCAACAATCGCCATCGTGGTCGCCAGCACGGCCAAACCAATTTCATCAGCGGCATCGATTGACGCCTGAAACGCCGATTTGCCCATGCGCATGTGGCGCACGATATTTTCAATTTCAACGATAGCATCGTCGACGAGCACACCCGCCACCAAGCCGAGTGCAAGCAAGCTGATTTGATTGAGCGAGAACCCCATCCAGCCCATGTAATAAAACGTCGGTATCGCGGAGAGCGGGATCGCGATTGCAGAAATGATCGTCGCGCGCCAATCGCGTAGGAAGAAGAAGACCACGAGGACAGCGAGAAGCGCGCCTTCGATCATTGCGGCCATCGACGATTCATATTGCTCCCGCGCAAAGCCGACGGTGGAGAAAAGTTCACGGAATTTTACCTTCGGGTTCTCGATCTCCATCTTGTCCAGTTCAGCCCGGGCGAGATCAAAGACCGCCACGTCGGAGGCACCCTTTGAGCGTTTGATCGCGAAGCTCAGCACTTGCCGCCCATCCATTGTGGAGAGGGTCCGCTGTTCGCCGTAAAGATCACGCACCGAAGCGACGTCAGAAAGTTTGACCGCTCGACCGCCTCCTGCCGCGATCAGTGTATTTCCCAGTTCATGCGCATTGCGCGCATTTCCGAGAACGCGAATCGATTGCTCGCTACCACCAATTTCGGTTCGTCCACCGGCTGTATTGATGTTGGTTTGCCGGAGTTGAGTGTTCACTTGCGCTGCGGTAAGGCCGAAGGATTGCATTTTTGCTGGATCGAGTATGACGCGAATCTCGCGCGAAACGCCGCCACCTCGCTCCACGCCCCCGAGCCCAGCCAGCGTACGCAGCCGCTTGTTGACGACATTGTCAACATACCAGCTGAGCTCTTCTAGGGTCATGTCGACGGCTTCAGCCGACATATAGGCAATGGGGTTGTCCGCTGTGTCAGCACGGATCACTTGGGGTTCCAATATGCCTTCTGGCAAGTCGCCGCGCAGATTGGAAACCGCATCGCGCACATCATTAACCGCGCGATCAATCGGCGTTCCGATCGCAAATTGCACACCAATCCGGGCCGTCCCTTCGCTCACCGATGAGGTCACCTCATCGACACCGCTGATATTGCGCAGCGCCGTTTCAACCTTTTGCGCGACTTGCGTTTCAAGCTCGGTCGGGGCGGCCCCGGGTTGAGAAATAAAGACGATTGCGAACGGAAAATCGATGTCCGGGTCGGCCGTAATGGCCATACGGCTAAACGACGTTATACCCATGAGCGTGAGCGCGAAAAAGAAAACGAGTGGCGGGACCGGATTGCGGATGCACCAAGCGGAAATGTTGCGGAAGTTCATGTCAGCGAGGCCCTATTGTACCGGCGTAGCGCGCTTTGGCACTACTGTTTCCCCCGGATTAAGGAAGCCGCCTGCGGATTGTACAATCATCTCCGTCCCGTCCAGCCCGCCAACAATGCTCACACCATTGTCGTTGATCGTACCGACAACCACATCACGGCGCACGATCACATTATTGGCGTCTACGATGTAAACAAAAGAGCCCTTCGAGTCGGATTGTACCGCTGATTCAGGCAGGAGCGGCGCCTGAATCGAGCCACTATCAATTTTGACCGAGGCGAAACCACCGGGGCGGAGCGCGCGGTCATACGGAATGGAGATCCGTGCTGTGCCTTGCCGTGTCTGCGGATCAATGATGGGCGCAATCTGCCAGATCCGTCCCGCAAAGCTGCGGTCAGACCCGACGGGAGTGACGGTGGCTCTGTGACCAACGGCACTGTGTGCAAGGTCAGCTTCTGACAAATGAGCAAGCAATTCAAATTCGCCATCCTTGGCGATACGAAAGAGGGGTCCGCTCGCGGGGCCAACGACTTGACCGACTTCCACACTGCGGGCCAGCACAAGGCCCGAGGCTGGTGCCCTGATATCGAGCCTGCGCAGCCGCGCCGAATTTTCGCCAAGCTGAGCCTTTGCGACACTCACGCGCGCCATAGCACCGTCACGCTGGGCTGTTTTGCGATCAATATCAGCCTTAGACACAAAACCGCGCGAAGCCAGTGCGCGCGCGCGATCAAGCTCATTCTGCGCGAGACGCGCATCCGATTCAGCAACCCGGATTTGGGCGACAATCTGCCCTGACTGTTGCACTTGCACTTGTCGGTCAACAACCGCGAGAACCTGCCCGGCGTGAACCCATTGCCCTGACTCAGCAAGAACCCGGACGACTTGACCGCCTTCACCAACGGCGCTGACTGCAATGTCACGCCGGGCCGCGAGCGTACCGGTCGCGCTCAGAATATTGCTAACAGCCGTTTGGCCGGGAACGATCACCGTAACGCTAGGCGATTCCTTTTCGGCCTTGCCGCCCTTAGCTTGCTCTCCAGGCGTTGCTTTGTTGATGGGGGCGACATTGGGAGAGCGTGAAAAAGCGTACCAAGCACCAAGGAGTATGGTCGCAAAAAGCAGCAAGCCGACAAGGAGGGGCCACCGCTTACGACGTCCGCCCAAAGTCGCAGATTCACTAGCGGCTGTGTCGATGAGGGAGAAGTTGCGTTCGTAATTCATCGTCGTCTCTTTCTGGCCTTTCAGACACCGGGTTTCTGCCACGCAGTCGGGTGTATTACAAGGCTAAATCACTATGGGGCAGGCTCAACCGAACTCTTAAACCCTCTCCTACAGGATCATTTGCCTGCTTTTGAGGCCGTAAGCAAGCGACGGGTGGCTCAATAAAACGCTTTTGGGGGTTGCCAATTGCGTCAAAGATGGGAAGCATGGCGGCGATAAGGGACTGGGAGAGGTTCTTTTGACAGGAGGAGATGAAATATGTTCGGTGGTATCTTAGAAACAAATAGCCTGATTTGGCTCGTCTTGAGCGGCGGTATAGCAGGCGGGATCGCCAAATTTATTATGCCTGGTAAAGATCCTGGTGGGATTATCGTCACTATTCTGCTCGGCATTGCAGGGGGCGTCTTGATGGGCACTCTTGGCCGGTTTATGGGCATGGAAGGAAACGGCGCGGGGATTGTTTTGGCGATCATCGGCGCGGTCATTCTGCTATTCCTTTACCGCTTGATCACCAAAAACAGTGGCGGCACGCCGCCAGCCGCATAGCGCGTATCCGTTCATCATTGATGCAGGTCGGCGGTTGCAGAAATGCAGCCGCCGATTGCGTATTGGCCTAGAAATGAAACGGGAGACTATGACCAATGAAACGCCTTCTTATCGCCTTACTCGCCGTGGCGACGCCCATCATGGCTGAGGCCCAAACAAATCCCGTCGCGCAAAGTATCGCCGGAACGCGGCTTGATTTGCAGGCGCGCGGCGACGTGCGGGTCGTTCCCGATATTGCAACAATTAGCGCAGGCGTTGTCACAGATGGCGTCGATGCGGCCTCAGCGATGCGGGAAAATGCGGCGCGCATGGCCGGTGTTATGGCGGCGCTCAAAAAGCTCGGCATTGCCGACCGCGACGTCCAGACGCAATCAATCTCGCTTCAGCCGCAATATCGCTATGTTGAAAATAAGCCGCCCGTCGTCACCGGCTATCAAGCCTCTAATCAATTGACAGTGCGCTTCCGCGATATTGGCAAAGCGGGCGCCATTCTCGATGTTCTCGTCCGCGAGGGCGTCAATCAGATCAACGGCCCGACATTGAGCGTTGAAAAGCCCGAAGCCGCGCTAGATCAGGCTCGCATTGCCGCGCTCAAGACGCTGCAGCAGCGCGCTCAGATTTATGCAAAAGCCGTGGGAATGACGGTTAAACGAATTGTTGTGATCAGCGAAGTGCCGGATTACGGCGCGCCTGTCCCCGTAATGGCGATGGCCAAAGCGGAGATGGCGAGCGATGCTACGACGAGCGTGAGGGCGGGCGAACAGTCGATCGGCATTACGATCAGCGCCGTGTTTGAGCTCCAATAAGCTCAGCGTCGCCGCGCCCGGATAAAGCGGAGCGCGGCGACGACAAGCAGCGCGCCGCCAAAGGCACCGATCAGATCGATAATGCGCGGCTCGCGGCTGATCAGACCGCCATTCATGACAAGTCCTGCGATCCAAGCACCAACAAGGCCGGCTCCAGCATTCATGGCAACACTATGATCTTTTTCTGCGCCGAGAATCCGGCTTGCGCCCCAGCCCATGAGCGCACAGATGACGAAATGGATAAGCCAAGCAGCCATGAAAAAACCCCGCCTCTTGCGAAGCGGGGTTTTTGGCAATCTCTCAAGCAGGGAGCAAGCTCAATAACGCTGCTGACGCTCATAAAGTGATTTATAATGCTGGATGCGCGTAACACGCAGACCCGGCATGCCCGAGCGGTCAACCGCACGCTGCCAGCCGGCAAACTCCTCAAGTGTGAGCGAGTAGCGATCACAGACTTCATCCACGCTCAGCAAGCCGCCGTTGACAGCCGCAACGACCTCAGCCTTTCTCCGCACAACCCAACGTGTTGTTGAGGGTGGTGGAAGGCTGTCGACCGTCAGAGGCTCTCCCAAGGGGCCGATAACCTGTGCTGGACGAATCTTTTGATTCTCTATCATTACTACCTCAAACTCGGGGGCGATGACCCGTTTTTTCTGTTGACCCGACCCTTTAATCACAAGGCATTGAAAGATCGCTAAAATGCCAAGGTAAACAAGTGGGTTACGAAGATTTACAGGCCGTTAGGACCTGTGCGACTGTTGCATTGAAACTGGCAGAAAACCGCCCCTCTTGCGCATGATTTTGACCCGCAAAGAGGCATAGGTTTTTGTGAAAAAACTCTGATTTTTTTTGAAAATAATTTTCGCTGATATGAATTCGGCCCGTTGGGGAAACGGCTTGCCGCGCTGCGGCAGTTGCAAACAGGCTCCCAAGGTCGATTCGCGATGCGACGGGGCTGGTTCTAATTTGGTTTCTGCGGGCAAAACTCATATCCATCGGGTCACTCTGCCTTAAAGGGCTGAATAGCTGGTAAAGAGAGAGAAAAAGCGCCTATAGCGCGCAGCATTATGGACTCGCTTTTTCAGCTCAGGAAACCGGCGGCACAAAGCCGAATCGTCGTTGCCATGTCGGGCGGCGTAGATTCGTCGGTCGTCGCCGCGCTTGCGGCGCAGAGCGGCGCTGAGGTGATTGGCATCACGCTGCAACTTTATGATCATGGTAGTGCTGTTCAACGGGCAGGCAGCTGTTGTGCAGGCCAAGATATTCGCGATGCGCGCGCGGTTGCTGATAAACTCGGCATCGCGCACTATGTTTTCGATCATGAAAGCCAGTTTCGCGACTCGGTGATCGATCACTTCGCTGATGAATACATGAAAGGGCGTACTCCCATTCCGTGTGTGCGCTGCAACATGGGCGTGAAATTTACCGATCTCTTTCGGTTGGCGAAAGACTTGGGTGCCGACTGCCTCGCGACGGGCCACTATGTTCAGCGGGTCATTGGGGCGGATGGTGCCGCGCTCCACCGTGCGCTCGACCCGGCGCGCGATCAAAGCTATTTCCTTTTTGCGACCACAAAGGATCAGCTCGATTATTTGCGGTTTCCGCTCGGGGGCATGCCCAAGCCGGCCGTGCGCGCGATTGCCCAAGATATGGGGCTTATGGTTGCAATGAAGCCCGATAGCCAAGATATCTGCTTCGTTCCGAACGGTGACTATGCCAGCGTCGTCCGCAAAGTCCGCCCCGAAGCTGAGAGTGACGGCGCGATTGTTGACATGGCCGGGCAAGAGCTTGGACGACACAAGGGGCTCATCCATTATACCGTAGGTCAGCGGCGCGGTCTTGAACTTGGGGGGCTCGCAGAGCCGCTTTATGTTGTGCGGCTTGAACCCGAGACCCAAACCGTCGTTGTAGGCCCCAAGCGCGCGTTGGCTGTCAGCGCCGCGCGGATTTCAGATCCGAATTGGTTAGCCGATGCGCAGAGTCGGCGGCTCCTTGCAAAAGTGCGCTCACTTTCAAAGCCTGTGCCTGCGCAGCTTGAAGGGGATTGGCTGCACTTTGAGGGCGATGAATATGGCGTGGCGCCCGGTCAGGCGGCGGTGCTCTATGATGGTGACCGCGTGCTGGGCGGCGGCTGGATTGAGGAAACACGTGGGGCGGAGATTTTTGAGGCTCCTGCTTTTGAGAGGGCTGACTAGCATGAAGCTGTGGGGCTGGCTGGTTACGTCCTTACTCGCATGCGTAGCCCCAGCGCAGGCACAATCGGAAGATTGGACAACTGACTGGACGACCGAGAAGCAAGCCAATGGAACGCTGGTCGCCAAACATAAATCGGGCAGGGCTATGGTCTTTGTCGGCGGAAAAAAAGGGTCAGCAGATCAAATTGATGACCAAATTCGGGCGCTGACAGGGGCGCTGCCGCAATGCGGCGCGACGGCATCCACCCCTATTCGGCAGGGCAAGACAGCCGGGAGCCGGGAATTGGTGGCACAATCCGGACTTGTTCGGTGTCGCTTCGTTTCGGGGTTCAAAGATGGCTTTGTCCTCATCATCGTCGGCATAGAATCGGTGACCGGCCCGGAAGATGCAGATCAGATGGTTGACCGTTTGGCAGTCGG
>JBEGTP010000187.1:0-11690 GCA_041179365.1 Pseudomonadota bacterium | reverse complement strand
GTGGTACGTGAGCTGGGTTCAGAACGTCGCGAGACAGTTTGGTCCCTATCTGCCGTGGGCGTCGAAATTTGAGAGGAGTTGACCCTAGTACGAGAGGACCGGGTTGAACATACCTCTGGTGTACCTGTCGTGGCGCCAGCCGCGCAGCAGGGTAGCTATGTATGGACGGGATAACCGCTGAAAGCATCTAAGCGGGAAGCCTCCCTCGAGATAAGATTTCATAGAGCCGTGAGAGACCATCACGTTGATAGGCCAGATGTGGAAGTGCGGTAACGCATGGAGCTAACTGGTCCTAATTGCTCTATTCGCGATTGTGAGTCCCGCCATCAATGACAGCCCTGTAGGGTGTGTCGGCGATGTGTAGATAAACAATCTCACGCCTACTAAATGGTCAAATGCACGGTATTGATTTTAAGACCCGAACACATATTTATGCGCCTGCTTCATAGCTTGGTGACCATAGCGTCTGTGACCCACCCGATCCCATCCCGAACTCGGCCGTGAAACCAGACTGCGCCGATGGTACTACCGCTCAAGCGTTGGAAGAGTAGGGCGTCGCCAGGCTTTGTAGCAGGCGCATGAATGAGTGATCAGTGTCTATATGAACCCATTTATAATGTTTGAAGGTCCTAACATGGTGACTTTCACCAAGAGAGCGGACCTTTGCGGGTCCGCTTTTTTGTGGATTTCGCACAGGGTGGCAAGGAAGACTTGCCCTCACATTGGTAGCGCGGGATGGAGCAGCCCGGTAGCTCGTCAGGCTCATAACCTGAAGGTCGTAGGTTCAAATCCTACTCCCGCAACCAACAATTTCTAGCAACACCGATTTCTTAAAATCGATCTATAAAACTTGATCGTCGACGTGCAATCCAGGCGGCCTTTAGGCCTGTGCCGTCAGTGCAACTGCCAGCCCGCGCACCCTGATTACCGCGACGCCTTTCCCCATCGGGAATGCATCGTCACCCTCATAGACAAGGAAGGCGCGGGTGGGCTCAATGTCATCAAGGGCGATCCTGAAACCCTTTTCGCGTCTTGCGCTGCGGGTGCGTTTGATCTCAACGCCCCAGTTGCCCGTGATAGACGTTTGAAAGTGAAGAACGTGTTTGAAGGTCCTGAAGCGTTTTTGCCGGATCCTTTGGTGCCAGCCCCTTAGGGCTCAATTCCCATGATCCGGCGGTTGAGCGCACGGTCCGTTCCGCCGCTGGCGAAGTCGTCGAATGCTTTGTCAGTGGTACGGATGATATGGGCTGCGATGAATGGCGCACCCTCGGTCGCGCCCTGCTCGGGGTGCTTAAGCGCACATTCCCATTCGAGCACTGCCCAACCCGCATAGTCATACTGCGCCATCTTGCTAAAAATTTGCGAAAAATCGACCTGTCCGTCACCCAAGGAGCGGAACCGACCTGGGCGATCGACCCATGGCTGGTACCCTCCATAGACACCGCTCCGACCGTTGGGATGGAATTCGGCATCCTTGACGTGGAAGCATTTGATCCGTTCATGATAAATGTCGATGAAGGCAAGGTAATCGAGCTGCTGCAACACAAGGTGGCTGGGATCATAAAGAATGCTTGCACGGGGGTGGTTGTCAACGCGCGCGAGGAATTGCTCAAAGGTAACACCGTCATGGAGGTCTTCGCCTGGATGGATTTCAAATGCGAGATCGACTCCGTTGTCATCGAATATGTCGAGGATTGGTTTCCACCGCCCCGCGAGCTCGTCGAAAGCATCCTCGACCAGTCCGGCGGGACGCTGCGGCCATGGATAGAAATAGGGCCAAGCCAGTGCCCCTGAAAAGGTGGCGTGCGACGTCAGCCCAAACCTGCGCGAGGCAACCGCCGCCAGCTTGAGCTGCTCAACTGCCCAAGCCTGCCGCGCCGTTGGATTGCCGCGCACTTCGGGTACGGCGAAACCATCGAACTGGGCATCGTAAGCCGGATGCACAGCGACCAGCTGGCCTTGCAAGTGCGTCGATAGCTCGGTCACCACCAACCCCTTGGCCGCAAGCATACCAATGATCTCGTCACAATAGGTCTGGCTTTCAGCTGCCTTGGCAAGATCAAAAAGCCGCAGATCCCACGTAGGGATTTGCAGACCCTTATAACTCATGCCCGCCGCCCAGTCAGCAATCGCGGGCAACGAATTGAACGGCACGGAATCGCCCATAAACTGGGCGAGGAAAATGCCGGGGCCTTGAATCGTTTTCATGGAATCACCTTCAAATGGTCAGATCGACCCAGCCCGCGCTGGTGGCGCTGGCATGGACCGCAGTCTCAATGAGCGCCATGCCGCGCAGACCATCGGCAATGCCGGGGATCAGCGCGCTCCGCTGCCCCCGCAGGAGCTTGGCGAAATCGCGGTAGAGATTGGCAAAGGCTTCGAGATAGCCCTCGGGATGGCCGCCGGGCGTTCGGGTGGCGGCCATAGCATCGAGGCAAAGGCCGGGGTCGCCTGCCTGAATGAGTTCACTGCGACCATTGCCTTGAAACAGCCAAAGCAGGTTGGGTTCCTCTTGCCGCCAGCGCACGCTCGCTTTCTCACCATAGATGCGAATGGAAAGGCCATTGCGTTCGCCCACGCTGATCTGGCTTGCAAGCAAAGCGCCACGTGCGCCGTTATTAAAGCGCAGGAAAATCTGACAATCATCGTCCACCAGACGGCCCGGCACCACCGTGCCTAGGTCGGCCAGAATTTGCGTGACCTGCAATCCGGTCATGAACTCGGCTAAATGGAAAGCGTGGACGCCGATGTCGGCAATGCAGCCGCCCACCCCAGAACGCGCAGGATCGCTGCGCCATTCGGCTTGCTTGCTGCTTTCGGCCTTGGCCAGCCAGCCTTGGGGATATTCGACCACCACTTTGCGGATCGGGCCGAGCGCGCCAGCGGCAATCCGCGTCCGTGCTTCACGCACAAGGGGATAGCCCGAATAGGTATAAGTCAGCGCGAAGGGCTTGCCGGTGCGCTCTATGACGGTTGCCAGTTCTTGTGCTTGCGCCAGTGTGGCGGTGGCGGGCTTGTCGCAGATCACGGCGATGCCTGCCTCCAGCGCCGCCTTGGCCGCAGGCAGATGCAAATGATTGGGCGTCGTGATCGCTACAAAATCCACGCCGTCAGCACGCGCTTTTTCCGCGCTCAGCAGGGTGGCAATGTCGGGATAGGCCCGCGCGGGATCGATACGATAACTTTCGCCCGCCGCCTTGGACTTTTCCGCGCTCGAACTGAAAGCACCCGCCACCAGTTCGATCTCGCGGTCCATCTCGGCCGCCAAGCGGTGCACGGGCCCGATAAACGAACCCGGCCCGCCGCCGATCAATCCCATACGCAAACGGCGCGGTTCAAGCACGTTCCTTAGCTTCCCTTGTTTCTGTCAATGCGGAGAGGTGATGCGAACAGCCTTTCTCATTGCCATACGGTGCAGTGTGCCTCACCCTGTGAAACGCGCAAGGAAATCGTAGGAAAGTTTCATGGAATCAAACCGGTCACGCGTGAAAGGCGGTTCCTGTTCGACGTAATAATGCTGGACACCGGCCTCGATGCAAGCGGGCAGTATCTTATGCCAGTTGAGCATGCCGAGGCCCACTTCGACCGGGTCTTGTTGCAGCATGTAATTGGTCTTGGTTGTGGCTTTGATATCTTTGATGTGCACCATGCGGATGCGACCCTTCAGACGCTTGATTTCAGCAGCCGCATCAAGCCCTGCCGCCGAAATCCAGCCGAGATCAAGCTCAATAAACACCAAATGCGGATCAAGTTCTTTCAGCAGCACCTCCCAGCCGGTCGTGCCACCCTGCGGTTTGAATTCCATATTATGGTTGTGATAGCCCATATCGATACCAAACGGCTTGAGTGCGGCCGCGCGTTCGTTGAGCAGCCCGCCCATGCGCTTCCACATATCAAGGCCGCCCGCCTCAATACCTGCCACCAGAGCATCGCGTATATTGCCACCGGCAGGCACGGCGAAATTGTCGGGCAGCAGCGGGATCGGCAGCACCGCCTTCTTGATGCCCAAAGTGCTTAGTGCATCGGCGATTTCCTGCGGGCTGCTCATCAGCGTGAGCGAGCCAGGGGGCAGGCGCGCGGGCAGACCCATATGGATCGAGCTGAAGCGCACGCCGGCCGCATCGGCATCTGCACGCAAATCCTTCGGGCTGCGTCCATAGAGGCCCGGCAGTTCGAAATCGGTGTAGCCTATCGCCGCCAACCGTTTTAGCGTGCCGGCCAGATCCTTCTGCGCCGCTTCGCCCAGAGCATATAGCTGCACACCTAGCGGCTTTTTAATGCGCTTAAAAAGGGGCGCACGTTTGGCGGCAAACCCAGGAGTGGCAGCAGCGATGCCGGCGGCACCCAATCCAGCGAGCAGGTCGCGACGGTTCATGGTTTCAAACATCAAAGTTCCTCCAAAGCCCCAACCGGCACGGCCGTAGGGGGGTGAAATGCAAAAGCCAGCACCAGCGCACCAAGCGTGGCAAGGGCCACGGGCACTAGGAACACTGTGCGATAATCGATGGCTCCGTCTGCGCCGGTCAATGTGGCAATAAGGTTCGGGAAGATAAAGCTGGCAACCATATTGCCCACGCCAAGGATCAGTAGGTTGAACAGACCCTGCGCGCTAGAGCGGACATCCTTGGGGAAGGCTTCATCCACGAAGATATAGACTGTGGCGAAGAAGAAGGCGTAGCAAATGCCGTGGAGCAACTGCACCGCAATGATCGCTGGAATGCTGTCGGCGAGGAATGCAAAGGCAAGGAAGCGTGCGGCATGGCCAAGGATGCCGATGATCATCGTCGTACGCCAGCCAAAGCGGCTGAGCACTTTGCCGAGCACCAGCATGGTCAGGATTTCTGCGATTTGGCCGAGGCTCAGCACGACCATCGACAAATTACCGGCAATGCCGACGCGATTCGTCAGGAAGGCATCGGCCATCACGAAATAGCCATTGTGTACCACCGAATCGAGGAAGGTGACCAAGAACAGCACGGCGACAAAGGGCTTGCTGAGCAGCCCTAGTGCGCGCCGCCATGCCAGCGAGTCGACGCCATCGCCTCTTTTGGGAGGCGTGTGCGGCAAAGTTAGCGAAAATCCAGCCAATGCGAAGGATATGACTGCCGCGACGATGAAGATCGAGCGCACTTGCTCGGCACCGGCGTGGGCACCAAGGATAAAGATGAACGGCCAGCTCGCCATGATCCAGCCCACAGTGCCGCCCGCGCGCACAGTCCCGAAATCCTTACCTTGCTTGAGATTAGCAAAGGCAATGGTGTTCGTGACCGAAAGCGTCGGCACATAAACGAGGCTATAGGCCAGATAGAAAATGAAGAAGGGCACGAACGACGTCGAATAGGCGACGCCCAACAGGCAGACGCCGCCGATCACATGGCTGACGGCCAGAAAACGCTCGGCGGAAAAGTTGCGGTCGGCAAACTGATTCGAGAAAAATATGCCCAGCACGGAGGCGATGCCCCAGCAGCTTCCCACCAAAGCCTGTTGGCCCGCAGAAAATCCCAGCATTCCCATGTAGGGGAACAGCTTTGGGGCCCACGCTCCCCAGATTGCGAGCTGCAACGCCATCATGCTGAAAAGGCGTATTTTCTGAGTTCCTGTTGACAAGATCATCTCCTCTGGCCCATGTTTTGTAATCGTTGCCAGAACTATTCGGTGTCGGTCAAGATAACAATATGCTGACCGATTATATAGGACAAGAGGAAGCCGTTATGATCGCACTGGATCGTCGTAGCATGTTGGAAGGAATCGGCGGGCTGATCGGCTTGGCCGCGCTGCCGGCTGATGCATTCGCCGCAATGCTTGGCAAGAAGACGGTGGTGAACAAGAAGGCAGGCCACGCGCCACTGCTCGATAAGCGGACCACCGCCCTGGTAACGGCACTGGCCGATACGCTGATCCCGCGCACCGATACGCCCGGTGCGGTCCAGGTCGGCGTTCCCGCCAAATTTGATGCGTTGTTGCGCGATTGGGCCAATGCATCGCACCGTGCCGCTCATATTGCCGCGCTGGCCGCCATTGATAGCGCCGCCATGGGCAAGTTGGGCAAGCCCTTTGCCTTGCTCAGCGTTGCTGCGCGCACCACCTTCCTGAAGGCCTATGACGCAGAGCATTTCGCGAGCAATGCCGATTATGCCAAGCTCAAAGACCTGCTCGTTAGCCTCTATTATTTCAGCGAACCCGGCGCGACGGTGGAACTGCGCTATGAGCATTCCCCCGGCGCATGGGAGGCCTCGATTCCCTTGACGCCCGCGACCCGCGCTTGGGCTGGTGCCAACGGCAGCTAAAACTAAAATATTCAGGAGAGAGAGTATGTTCGACGCCATTGTAATCGGCTCGGGAATGAGCGGTGGGATCGCCGCCAAGGAATTATGTGAGCGCGGGCTGAAGACGTTGATTATCGAGCGCGGCCGCAAGCTTGAGCACGGCGCCGACTATACCGATTGGATGCAGCCGTGGGATTTGCCCAATGGGGGTGGTATTCCCGAAGAAGTGCTGGAGAAGGACTATCCGGTCCAGCGGCAATGCTATGCGGTGAACAGCGCGACCCAGAAATTTTGGGTCAAGGACAGCCAGCACCCCTATGAAACGCCTGAGAATAAGCCCTTTTCCTGGATAAGAGGTTATCATCTGGGTGGCCGCTCGATCATGTGGGGCCGTCAGACCTATCGGCTATCCGAAATGGATTTGGCCGCTAATGCGCGCGATGGCCACGGCACTGATTGGCCAATTCGATACGCCGATCTGTCCCCGTGGTATGATAAGGTTGAAACCTTCATCGGCGTTTCTGGCGCGAATGAAGGCCTGCCACAACTGCCTGACGGACAATTCCTGCCCGCCATGCCAATGACGGACGGCGAAAAGCTGTTCAAGGGGGCGGTTGAAAAGAAATTCCCTGATCGTAAAGTGATTCAAGGTCGCTGTGCGCATCTGACCGAGCCGCAACCGCACCACCTTGAGCTGGGTCGCGGCACCTGCCAAAACCGTTCGCTGTGCGAACGCGGTTGCAGTTACGGTGCCTATCATTCCAGCCTGTCGTCATCGCTGCCCGCTGCGGAACGCACCGGCAATCTGACAATCGTGACAGACGCCATTGCCCATTCGATCATCACCGACCCAAAAACTGGCAAGGCGACCGGCGTCCGCATCATTGATCAGCATTCTAAAGAGGTGCGGACCTATGAGGCCAAGCTGATCTTCCTGTGTGCGTCGACCATCGGCAGTGCGCAGGTGCTGCTCAATTCGCGCAGTGACGCCAATCCGCGCGGGCTGGCCAACAGTTCCGATCAGGTGGGCCGCAATCTGATGGACCATATTTATGGCCCGAGCGTGACGGGCACGATGAGCGGCCCCAACACATTCCATCGTGGTCGTCGCCCAAATGGCCTCTACATCCCGCGCTACCGTAATCTGGAAAAGGATGACGGCTATCTGCGCGGCTATGGTTTTCAAGGCGGTGTTATGCGGCAGGGGTGGCGCACGGTGGCTAACTCTGGTCCAGGCGTGGGTGCTGAATTGAAAGAGCGGGTGCGCCATCCCGGCGAATGGAGCGTGCGGTTAGCGGGTTTCGGCGAGATGCTGCCCAATCCTGAAAACCGCGTCACCCTGCACGCCACCAAGACTGACGAATGGGGCATTCCCCAACTCATTATCGACTGTGTTCACGGCGAGAATGATAAAGAGCTGGGTCGCCGCATGTTGGAAGACGCGAAGGCAATGCTGAACGCCGTCGGTGCCAAGATCACGCATGAAACCAGCAAATTACATCCGCCGGGCCTGGGCATTCACGAAATGGGCACCGCGCGCATGGGGCGTGATCCCAAAACTTCAGTGCTCAACCAATATAATCAGACTCATGATGTGCCAAATTTGTTCATCACCGATGGTGCCGCGATGGCGTCTAGCGGTTGCCAGAACCCTTCGCTCACCTATATGGCTATGTCAGCGCGCGCGGCATATTACGCTACAGAGTTTCTCAAGGCTGGCACGATCTGACTGAGCTCCGTCTGCCGGTTATAAAGGGATAGCATTCTGTGGTCACCATCCGCGATATTGCGAAGAGCGCGGGCGTTTCGGTGGCGACTGTGTCTCGAACATTGAGCGATCCAGAAGCGGTTAGGCCCATTAAGCGCGAGAAGGTCCTTCAAACCATCGCCGAGATGAATTACGCTCCTAACGCGATCGCTCGCCAGCTGCGACGGCCGCGCAACGAGACGATAATCGTCATCGTGCCCGCAATCGCCAACCCATTCTTTTCAGGCATCGTGCAAAGTATCGAGAATGTGGCCCATGATCTGGGCTATCGCATCCTGATCGGCGAAACACGCGGCGAGCAGGAGCGGCTCGACTATTACGCCGATATGGTGCTGACGCGCATGGCAGATGGACTGATCTTGCTTGGGTCGCTCTTGCCGACTGTCGTCCGGGCAAAGCTTGAAGGAGGCCGTGCCCCTCACATCCCGTTGGTTCTGGCCTGCGAGAGGTTCGACGGGCTGGATTGCCCCAATGTGGTGATCGATAATGTCGTCGCCGGCGCTTTGGCGGTGCAGCATCTGGTTGCGCGTGGCTGCCGCAGAATTGCAACGATTTCCGGACCACTCGCCAATACGCTCAGTCAGGATCGCCTGCGCGGCTATTGCGAGGCACTGCGCGCAGCGGGCCTAGCGGTCGCAGAAACGGGGATTGAAGAAGGCGATTTTTCAATCGATTCGGGTTACGGTGCAATGCAGCGCCTGCTCAATAAGGCAATTGTTCCTGACGGTGTTTTTTGTGCCAATGACGAAATGGCCATCGGCGCGCAACAGGCGATCCGCGAACGAGGATTGGCCATGCCCGCTGACATCGCGCTGGTCGGCTTCGATGATTTGCGTTTCGGCGCATTTGCCGCGCCACCGCTGACCACCATCCGCCAGCCGACATCTCAAATTGGCGAAACTGCGGTGAAGATGATGGATGCGGTGCTCCACAAGAGACCATTAGAACAGCGCAAAGTGGTCCTTTTGCACGAATTAGTGGAACGCGAGTCTACAGCCAGAGCCTGCGTGCAAATATAATCTTGCGTTCATGAAGGTCGGTAATTCATCCATGCGGCACGGCGTGTTTCTAAACATCTATTTGATCTGACGTCGAAGCAGCGGGTGCTTGGAGCCTAGTCTCGTTTGTGCCCAGTCTCGTTTGTGCCAAATGCTGACGGCACGGTGGGGCATTCGCCCCACCTCATAGATCGCAAAAACGGGGCCGATCGCCGCGCGCGCCAACGGACGATGCTTTGTCAATTATCAAGCGGGCGGAATCAATCTCGGCTCCGCTATGAACTTTGGATTTATCGCGGGATGCGATATTGTTGAGCAGACAGGAGCAGTTTCATGAAGAGTTCGATTGCAACGGTATCGATAAGCGGCACTTTGGAAGGTAAATTGCGCGCGGTCGCCGATGCCGGCTTTGATGGCGTCGAGATATTTGAAAACGACCTCTTGTCCTTTCCGGGCAGCCCTGCTGATGTAGGCCGGATGATCCGCGATCTGGGGATGGAATGCACACTATTTCAGCCGTTCCGCGATCTCGAAGGAATGCCGCCCGAGCAACGCGCCCGCGCCTTTGATCGGATGGAGCGCAAGTTTGACGTGATGGATGAACTCGGCGTAGATTTGGTTCTTCTCTGCTCCAACTGTTCCCCGCTCGCGTCCGATAACCGCACCCAGATGATCGACGACCTGTCCGAACTTGGCGAGCGCGCGGCAAAACGCAATATGCGTGTCGGCTACGAAGGGCTCGCCTGGGGGCGTCATATTTGGGACCACCGCGACGCATGGTCGCTGGTCCGTGATGTCGATCATCCCAATATCGGTTTGGTGCTTGATAGCTTCCATTCGCTCAGCCGAAAGGTGCCGAGCTCCAGTATCGGAGACATTCGCGCCGATAAATTGTTCATCGTCCAAATTGCCGACGCACCTTTGCTCGATATGGACTATCTCAGTTGGAGCCGCCATTTCCGCAACATGCCGGGCCAAGGCGATTTTGCGCTGACCGATTTTGCCGAAGCGATCCACAAGATTGGCTATGATGGCTATTGGAGCCTTGAAATCTTCAATGACCGCTTTCGCGCTGGGTCGGCTTCGGGGGTCGCGGTCGATGGCTATCGTTCCTTGCAACTGATGCACGACACGGTGGCGCACCGCCCGCGCAGTGTCGTCGTTCCAGCCATGCCGGCGCGCGTTGACGTGAAGGGCGTGGAATTTATTGAATTTGCTGCAAGCGACGAAGAAGCGGACGCCTTGGGCGCGATGTTGACGGCATTGGGCTTTTCAAAGACGGCAAAGCACCGCAGCAAAGCCGTCACACGATGGCAACAGGGCAACATCAACATCGTCCTTAACTGCGAACCCGAAGGATTGGCGCACAGCTATGACATCGTCCACGGTGCGTCGGTGTGCGCGATAGGGCTGCGCGTTGCGGGCGTAGCGGCCGCCATTGAACGTGCAGATGTACTGGGCGTTCAAAAATATAAACAAGCCGTTGGCCCGGACGAAATGCAGATCCCATCGGTGCGCGGCGTGGGCGGCAGCCTAGTTTATTTTGTCGAGGATGGCAGCGAACGCGCCATGTGGACCCATGAATTTCCCCAAGCCTTGGGCGCAGTCACGCCCGGCGTCGGCTTGTCGCGCATCGACCATATCGCACAGACCATGCAATATGAGGAATTCCTCAGTTGGCTGCTCTATTATGTGGCTTTATTCGACGTCGACAAAACGCCGCAAGTCGAAATCGCCGACACGTTGGGCCTCATACAAAGCCAAGCCGTTGAGTCTCCAAGCAAAGCGTTTCGTATGACCCTCAACGGCTCCATGGCGGCGCAGACCTTGTCGACACGCTTCATCCACAATTACATGGGCGCAGGCGTTCAGCATATCGCCTTTGAAACGGCAGACGTTTTTGCCGCAGCCCAAGCCGCCAAAGCGAGCGGCCTCCAAATGCTTGACATATCGCGCAATTATTATGACGATCTGGTGGCCCGCTATGACCTCGACAATGCGCTGATCGACCGCATGGCGGAACTTGGCATCCTGTATGACCGGGATGGCGACGCCGAGTATTTCCAATTCTACAGCCGCGCTTTTGCTAAGCGCGTGTTCTTTGAGGTCGTCGAGCGGCGCGGCTATGATGCTTATGGTGCCGCCAACGCCGTTATCCGGCTGGCGTCGCAGGCGCGATTTAAAGATGATAGCTTACGGATGTGAATGCCGGAGGCGAGCGGTAGTGTCTGGCATATTCTGCCTGATTTTAAGTCAATGCCCTGCCATCTGGCTGACATTGATGGTCCGATGCAACGTCTTCGGACATTGCAGGCTATCATAATTTTGACGCGGTTCGTTGACCTTGGCGAAGTGACCCTTTCCGAACGCGACTGAATTCCTTTCTGCCCTTGCGGTAGGGGTGTGAATCAGTAAGTGTTGCATACAAAATAAGACTGATCGACGAGTCGGTAAAAATCTAAGGGGAGACAAAAGAGATGCGCGACGCGATCCGCCGGAGCCAGGGCTATCAGATTTTTCTGGTGCTCATCCTTAGCCTTAATTTTGGCATTCTCTTCTTTGATCGCAATGCACTCAATTTCCTGATGCCCTTCGTCCAGCCTGATTTGAAACTGACCGACACACAGGTGGGCATGCTCTCGTCCGGCCTTTCGCTCA
>JBEGTP010000186.1:0-10926 GCA_041179365.1 Pseudomonadota bacterium | reverse complement strand
CGTCGCCGCTTGCTTCTGGATAGCCTCGACAAGGTGGGGATGTCCGTGCCCCAAAAGGTTGACGGCAATGCCAGCGGCGAAATCGAGCGCGCGAGCTCCGTCTTCGCCAATCAACCAAGCGCCTTCGCCGCGGACCGGACGAAACCCACACCGGGGATAGACAGGCATGAGAGGTGTAATCGTCATCGGTCGGGCCTTCCCTAGGATTTGGGCGTCAAATCAAAAATAGAAAAGGCGACCCATCACAGGCCGCCTAACGCGGAAACCACTTATAACGGGCAAGAAACGCGCGGACAACCCCCGTGACTAGGTGCCGCTAGTGGCTAATTCTTGATCTTCCAACCACTGCGGAGCAACACAAAGCAAAGCACGCCTATGGCGACATTGATGCCGGTAAGTACCAAGACGCCTGCGCCAACTGGAATGTCCGTCTGCCCGATGAAGCCATAGCGAAATCCAGCAATGGCATAATGAAACGGATTAGCGCGACTGATGGCGGCAAACGCTGGCGCTAGCTTATCAACCGAATAAAAGGTGCCCGACAAAAGAGAAAGCGGCGCGACCACGAAATTTGAAACAGCGGCTGCATGATCAAATTTTTCAGCCCAAATGGACGTCAATATCCCCATAAAGGCCAAAAGCGACGCGCCCAAGAAGCCAAAGACGATGACAGCCCAAAGATGGGCGGGAGCGACATGCACCCCAGGCCAAATCGCCATCGCCAGCCAAATCGCCGCGCCAACGCAGACGGCGCGTGTGACCGAAGCGGCGACGAGCCCGGTGAGAACCTCAAGTGTCGAGAGGGGGGGCATCAAATAATCAACAATCGTGCCCTGAATTTTCCCAACAAGCAGGGCAAAGCTCGAATTGGCGAAAGCATTTTGCATCATGCCCATGATGATGAGGCCCGGCGCGATGAAATCTGCAAAGGGCACGCCGAGCACCAAGCGGCCCGAACGCCCCATCGCGACTGTAAAAATAACAAGGTAAAGCAGCGTTGTTATCGCTGGAGCCCAGATAGTCTGGAGCTGGACCTTGAAAAAGCGACGAACCTCCTTCACATAGAGGGCTTGTAATCCTCTCCAATTGACTTGCCGGATCATGGGCACGCCGGGCGGGGGGAAATGTGATATTTCGGACTCGCGGTTCATCGCCGCTTGGCCTATCGGCTTGACGAAGCGGCTGCAAGGCCGGTTTTTATGGAAACGGGATTTTTGAAGATGTCTTGGACAGACGAACGCATCGACCATCTGCGGAAGATGTGGGAAAAAGGAATGACGGCCAGCCAAATTGCTGAGGAGCTAGGCGGCGTTAGTCGTAATGCCGTGATCGGCAAGGCGCACCGCCTTGGGCTGCAATCGCGCCCGTCACCGGTCAAGAGCAACGATGGAGAGGCAAAGCCAGCAGCCAAGCGCGCCGCTGCAAGCCCAACGAAGCCGCGCGCTGCGGCAGCAGAGACCCCGACGCCGCGCGCCGCCTCCGCTCCCGCTGCACCGGTAATGCGTAATGCGCCGCCTGCTTATAACGCGCCATCTCCCCATGTCCCTACGGGGCCGACAGGTGCGCAGCTACGCTCGATCGGGCCAGGCGGATTTATTCGCCAAGGGCCAGGCGATCAGGCACCCCCAGCAACACCCGCCCCGCCGCGTCGTCTCGTTCCGGCACGGCCCGCGCCCGAGTTCGCCGACAAAACTGGCCTTCTCGATCTCAATGAGAAGATTTGCAAATGGCCACTTGGTCATCCTGGCGAGCCAGATTTCCATTTTTGTGGCGTTACGGTCAATCCGGGCTTTCCCTATTGCGTCAATCATTGCGGCAATGCCTATCAAGCGCAATTGCCGCGTAATGGGCGCAAGCCGCCGCCGCCTCTGCCCTATGGTGGCCCACGCGTTCGCTAAGATGAGGCCGCTTTTTCCAGACGGTGCGATTGGCGGCTAAGGGGCTTGAGGGAATTTCTGTGGATCAAAGCGTGACCGTGCTTGCGCGGCTGACTCTCGCTCGCCTATAGCGCCGTGCATGTCTGATGACCTGTTCGCTGCGCCGGGAGCTGTCTCCGGTACGTATGACGCCTCTTCAATCGAGGTTTTGGAGGGACTCGAACCGGTTCGCCGTCGCCCCGGCATGTATATTGGCGGCACTGACGAGCGTGCGTTTCATCATCTCGCGGCTGAAGTCATCGACAATTCGATGGACGAAGCCGTCGCTGGCCATGCGAACCGGATAGAAATCACGCTTGAGGCGGGCAACCGCTTGACCGTGACCGACAATGGTCGCGGTATTCCGATTGATCCGCACCCCAAATTCCCTGGTAAATCAGCGCTTGAGGTGATCATGACGACCCTTCATTCGGGCGGTAAGTTTGAAGGCAAGGCGTATGCGACGTCAGGCGGTCTGCACGGCGTCGGCGTGAGCGTGGTCAACGCGTTGTCGAGTGAGACGGTGGTTGAAGTTGCCCGCAACAAAGAGCTTTTTCGTCAGTCTTTTTCGCGGGGGCTCGCACAGGGCGAGTTGGAAAAACTCGGCGCGGTTAACAACCGTCGCGGGACCATGCTCAGCTTTGTGCCCGACACAGAGATTTTTGGCGAAATGCAGTTCAAACCAAACCGGCTCTACCGCCTCGCTCGGTCAAAAGCTTATCTGTTTGCCGGCGTGGAAATTCGCTGGAAATGCGCGCCTGATCTTATCACCGATGAAACGCCGCCTGAAGCTTCATTCCAGTTTCCAGGTGGCCTTGCTGATCATCTGCGCGACCAAGTGGGCGAGCGGGATTGCGCGACGGCTGAATTTTTCAGTGGCAACCAAGACTTTGCCGATGAGGCCGGTCGGGTCGAATGGGCAGTCGCTTGGCCACTCTGGAGCGAGGGCAGCTATTCCTACTACTGCAATACCATCCCAACGCCGGATGGCGGCACGCATGAAGCCGGATTGCGCACGGCTATTGTGAAGGGGATACGCGCCTTTGGAGCCTTAGTGGGGCAAAAGAAGGCAGAAGGCATTGCCGCTGAAGATATTGTCATGGGGTCTGAAATCATGCTCTCGGTCTTCATTCGTGAACCGCAATTCCAGAGCCAGACGAAGGATCGCCTGACATCGCCCGAGGCCGCCAAGCTGGTCGAACGCGCGGTGCAAGATCATTTCGATCATTATCTCGCGGACAATATGGAGCGCGGCAAGGCGCTGCTTGCTTTCGTCATGGACCGGATGGATGAGCGGTTGCGCCGCCGCGCCGAAAAGGAAATCAAGCGCAAAACCGCGACGTCGGCGCGCAAGCTCCGCCTTCCCGGTAAATTGACCGACTGTGCAAATGCGGGCCCGGAAGGGACAGAGATTTTTATTGTGGAAGGAGACAGCGCTGGCGGATCGGCCAAGCAGGCGCGTGACCGCAAAACGCAAGCGATCCTTCCCATTCGCGGTAAAATTCTAAACGTCGCCAGTGCGACCCAGGATAAAATCCGGGGCAATCAGGAAATAGCGGATCTCGGCCAAGCTTTGGGCTGCGGGACGCGCAAGGATTGTAACGCTGATCTTCTGCGCTACGAGCGCGTTGTCATCATGACCGACGCTGATGTGGATGGCGCGCATATCGCCACGCTGCTGATGACATTTTTCTTCCAAGAAATGCCCGAGATTGTGCGCGCGGGGCACCTTTATCTGGCGCAGCCGCCGCTCTATCGCTTGACCGTCGGCGCGAAATCCATTTACGCCCGCGATGACGCGCACCGCGCCGAAATTGAGGCCAATGAGTTTAAGGGCAAAAAGGTTGATGTCGGACGCTTTAAGGGGCTTGGGGAAATGAACCCTAACCAGCTTAAGGAAACGACGATGGACCCAAAAACGCGGTCTATGTTGCGCGTGACCCTGCCAAAGGAATATGAAGAGCGCGCGGGCGTTCGTGATCTTGTTGACCGGTTGATGGGCAAAAACCCGGAGCACCGGTTCAACTTCATTCAAGAAAATGCCGCCCGGGTTGATGAGGAGTCGATTGACGCATGAAATATCTATTTGCAATGGCACCGCTTGCGCTGCTGGCCGCCTGTGGGGGCAAAACAGAAGTCGCCGCCCAAACCGCTAATACAGAGGCCACAGCGCCTTCCCTTGCGTCGTCAGACGGGCCTCCCGAGGCCTTTGCGCAGTGCGCAGTCTGCCACAAGGTTGCAGCGGCTGATGGCAACGCGGTTGGCCCCAACCTTCACGGCGTTGTCGGCCGGAAGGCGGGAAGCGTACCAGGTTATACTTATTCTACCGCGATGAAGGACTGGGGCCAGACTTGGACGGATGAAAATCTCGACAAGTTTTTAACCAACCCGCGCGCCCTTGTTGCCGGAACGCGCATGTCGTTTATGGGGCAGGCGGATCCGCAAAAGCGCAAAGACATTATCGCTTGGCTAAAAAAGAATAATTGAGCGCCCGGTGCGCCGACGGACCTTTCTGGCGCACGGACTGGCTTTAGGCTCAACGGCCTTAGCCAGCGCGCCCATTCGGGGACAAATGGCTCCGGGAAGTGCAGTAGACGCCTATACCCTGCGTGCGCGGGGCCTGCCCGATATTCTGCGGCAGGTGTCCAAGCTTGAAGACTATTTTTCGCCTGCATTTCTTGCAGAGGTGCCCGCGGCTACGTTCGAGCAAATCGCGCGCACACTCACCCAGCAACATGGCAATGTACGCGGCGTGGAACGCATTGTGCAGGACAAGGATCGAACGGGGCAAGTTGAAATTGGCTATGAACGGGCCGTTGTCAGTTTCACGCTGACGATCGACAGCCAACCGCCTTTTCTCGTTGTTGGCCTCCTCATTACGGCAGTGCGTGTGCGCGGAGACGACGCAGCAAAGCTTGGCGCAGACGTGAGCCGATTGCCAGGTAGGGCGGGGCTGCTCATCCAGCGGATCGATGAGCCGCGTGAGGCACCCCTCGTGAGCGTAAGGGCGACGGAAGTCTTTGCCATTGGATCAGCCTTTAAACTCTGGGTCTTGGCTGAGATGGCGCGTGCAGTTGCAGCGCGCGAACAACGATGGGCCAGTGTTGTTCCGCTCGGTCCGCCATCGCTCCCGTCAGGCATTTCGCAAAATTGGCCCGTGCAATCACCAGTCACGCTACACAGCCTAGCGACGCTGATGATTTCGATGAGCGATAATAGCGCAACCGATACGCTCCACCGCGCGCTTGGGCGACAAAAAGTTGATCAGATGGTTCGCAGCATTGGCCATTCAAACCTTTCGCGCGCGCTTCCTGTGTTGACAACCATCGAAGCTTTCGCCCTTAAAATGGCTGGCAATGACGATTTGCGGGCAGCCTATGTCAAAGCGGCACCCGCCAGCCGGGCGGCGTTGCTTGCCGTTAATGCCTCTCGTTTGGGGAAGTCTGCCATCAATTATGCCGAACTTGGTGGCAGTCCAGCGCATATTGACGAGATTGAATGGTTTGCCGCACCAAGCGATATGGTGCGGACGCTCGATTGGCTGCGCCGCTTTGGTGGCGCGACCGCATTGGATATTCTTAGCGTTAACAAGGGTATGCCCGAAGGGAGTGCAAACCGCTTTGCCAAAATTGGCTATAAGGGCGGATCGGAAGGAGGCGTCATTTCGATGCATTACCTCATCCAAACAAAAAGCGGCGCTTGGTATGTCGTCTCGGGCAGCTGGAACAACCCAGCGGCGCTCGTCTCCGATTTACAATTTGAGCAATTGATGCTGCGCGGGCTTGCGCTTATCCCCTGACATTATCGACGCAAAGCAAGGGAGTCGGAACTATGCAGATGCGATACGGGTTACTGGCTTCGGTCCTTCTTATTGGGCAACCGGCACTTGCGGATGACACCAAAGACCCTGCTCCTATCGTCGTCACGGCTCATACACTCGATGATACAGCGCGCGCGCTGGATGCTTGCATTCAGCGGAAATGCCCGCCCGATGCTGACGTGAAGGCGACACTCGCGCATGCTGAAAATCAATTTGTAGCAGGCGATTACAAGGGCGCACGGGGCACGCTCCTCAAGTCTATCGGGCGGAACCATGATGAGGCAAAGTCTTACCCCGTTCCGGTTTCGGATTTGTACCGCGCCAATGCGCGGATCGCCGCCAATCTGGGGGAAGGCGATGATTACCGGCTTTCCACCCTTGATTCGCGCAATGCCTTGCGGAAGGGTTTACCCGCCGATGATTGGCGCATCCTTGTCTCTTCCATAGAAGTTGGTGACATGCGGGCGCGGTTGGGCTTCTCGCGAGAGGCTATCAAGATTTACGATGATGTCGGCAAACAGGCGAAGGCAAAAGGGTATGCCAAAGTTGCCATTGTCGCCGCGCTGCGTTCGGCTGTGTTGCTGATGAGCTCAGACATGCCCGATGAAGCCGCCGAAGGGCGACGTCGCCTTGAGGCTTTGGCTGCGAGCCCCGGCAAAGAAATGGCGAGCGTTCGGCTCGCCGCAAAAATTATCCTCGCCCGCAAGGCCCGGACAAAGGAAGAAGCAGACACCGCGACCGCTGCGCTTTTTGCAGAGCAGCGCGAATCCGGCGCACTCGCCAAACACCCGACGATTGCCTTTGCGCCGCCAATTCAAATGCCCGACGATGCGCGCAACGGGAAGGAGAGCCGAACGGCACTCACGTCGCTTCAAACGCAAGACGTGAATGGAAACTGGGTTGATATCGGCTTTTGGGTCACGCCGTCCGGAAAAACAAGCGATGTGGAAGTCTTGCGCCACAGCAAGAATAAGGGCGATTTTGCGTGGTCAAAGCCAGTGGTTCAATCGATCGAAGGCCGGCTCTATGTGCCCATGGAAGCCGAGCCGGGCGATCCGGGCTTTTATATGGTTGAGCGGTTTACCATGACGGCTTTGTTTGAAGATCAGCTTGGCAGCCGGATGCGCCGCCGATCATCTGACTATAGAATTGAGCGTATTGATTTGACGGAAATACCGCCGCCCGAGCCATCGGAGCCGTCGTCATCCAAATGATGTAAAATCAAACGCAAAGCTTTTGTCTGTGCTGGGCGAAGCGCTGTGTTCAGCCAAAGCGTCTAGAATGCGCCGCGCCGCCGATCCGTCACCATAAGGGTTGCGCATGAGCCCGCTGTCAGCGGTGTGTGCAGGCTGGGCTAAGGCGTCATGCGCTGCTGAAACGAGGCGCAGCGCGTCGGTCCCCACAAGGCGGACGGCCCCAGAGAGCAAAGCTTCGCGGCGCTCTGTTTGATCCCGCGTTACCAACACGGGGGTGCCAAAGCTCGGGGCCTCTTCTTGGATGCCACCTGAGTCCGTAATGACCAGCGCCGCTCTTTCAAGCGCCCACAGAAGGGCAGGGTAGGCGAGGGGAGCACCCAAAAAAATGTTCGGCACGCCAGCAAGCTTGCACTCAACAACGGAACGAACCTGGGGATTGGGATGTACGGCAAAGTAGATTTCAACATCGTTTCGTGCGGCGATCTGCTCAAGGCCATCGCAAAGACTGCTCAGGGCAGTCCCTAGGTTTTCGCGGCGGTGGCCGGTCACCAAAATCAACTTTTTCTGGGGGTCGAGGAAAGAAAATGCGTCGGTCGTTGTTTGGCGTAAAGCGCAGTCATCCGCTAGCTTTTCGCGCATGACATAGAGCGCGTCGACAACGGTGTTGCCGGTGATGAGGATGCGCTCAGCGTCGATATTCTCTAGCAGAAGATTGTCGCGCGCAGCCTGTGTTGGCGCAAAATGAAGCGATGCGAGCCGTCCAACAATTTGGCGGTTGGCTTCTTCGGGCCACGGAGACGAGAGATTTTGCGTGCGGAGCCCTGCCTCAACATGACCCACAGGGACGCCTGCGTAAAAGGCCGCAAGCGTGGCTGCAAAAGTTGTGGTGGTATCGCCGTGCACCAAAACCCAATCAGGGCGTTCACCGTCCAGCACCGGGTCAAGCCCTTGCAATACTGCGGTGGTGATATGCGTTAGCCCTTGGCCTTCACGCATGACCGCAAGGTCATGATCGGGCACCAACTCAAACAGCGAAAGCATTTGATCAAGCAGGTCGCTATGCTGATGCGTGACGCAGAGGCGGCTAGAAAAGCGAGCGTCTTTTTCGAGCGCGCGAACAATGGGTGCCATTTTGATCGCCTCAGGTCGCGTCCCGAAGATGCTGAGCACCTTGATCATTGCCATCTAGCCCCCGCTCTTTCCCTAGAGAAAGATTAAGCTAACCGGGTTCTTCGCCGTATGATAGCGAAAAAATACAAATATGTCTTTGTGGCAATTGGAAAAATGGTGGGCGTGGCAAGGATTGAACTTGCGACCCCTGCGATGTCAACACAGTGCTCTACCACTGAGCTACACGCCCACACTGGGGGGCCCTTACCGGGGCCTTTGATGAATGGCAAGCCGCTCAGTTGCGACTTGAAAGACTCTCTGCCTCAAAGAGGCGATCAACCTCTAAAACAAGGTCGCGCAAGTGAAACGGCTTGGACAAGACCTTGGCATTGGGCAGGCTTTGCCCAGCCTTGAGGCTTACTGCAGAAAAGCCAGTTATGAACATGACACGCATTTTAGGATCAATTAGGCCTACTTTCTGCGCGAGCTCAATCCCGTCCATTTCCGGCATCACAATATCGGTCAGCAGCAGGTCAAATTGCTCCCCTGCTTCTACCATGGCCAGTGCTGGCGTTCCGCGATCAAAGTCGACGACGGCATAATTTGAACGCTGGAGTGCGCGCACCAAATATTGGCGCATCACATCATCATCCTCGGCGAGCAAAATGCGAATCATCGATCATCCCTAACTGGCTGTCCTTATGGCAGGATCAAGCGAGGTTTGAATAGCGCGCAAGAGTTAAAAAATGTTGCTCGCGTGCGCGATAAATCCAAAGCTGGAACCAAGGCCCAGAACGCTGGCCCAGAAGCAAGCCATTGCCACGCACAAGCCAAAACCCTATCCCGTAGCCGATATGAACTCAGAAACGCCCAGCTTCACCGTGCAGGGACCCGTGCGTCCGTTGGTCCCAATTCTGCTCTCAGTGCCGCATGCCGGGCGAAATTATGCGGCACAGCTTGGTGCGATGGTCCGTGTCCCATTGGCCAGCTTGGCGTCACTCGAAGATCGCTTTGCCGACTTACTGGTCACAGAAGCGACCACCGCCGGCGCGCGCAGCATTACCGCCAATACACCGCGCCTCTGGATCGATTTAAACCGGGCTGAGACAGATATAGACCCAGCGATGATCAATGGGTTTGTGCGGCACGGCCAGCCAATTTCAGCCAAGGCACGCGGGGGGCTTGGCCTTATTCCGCGCAGGACAAGCGCGCTGGGCGATCTTTGGGTTTCAAAGCTTGACGCCGAAGACGTTGGCGCGCGGATTGAAACAGTCCACCGGCCTTATCATCATGCGATTGAGCAGCAATTGAACGCTCTCAGGTCTGCCTTTGGCACCGCCATTTTGCTCGATGTTCATTCTATGCCGCCGCTTGATAAGGGCAAAGACGGTGCGGCCGCTCAGATCGTGATAGGGGATCGCCATGGAAAAAGCGCAAGCAATCGTTTTACCAGTTTAGTGGGCCAAATGTTTGTAGATGCGGGCTTGCGGGTCGCCATGAATTTTCCCTATCCGGGCAATTATATCATCGAACGACACGGCTCGCCCGCGCACGGAGTCCACGCGCTCCAGATAGAAATCTGTCGAAGCCTTTATCTTGATCATGCGCTTGATCAGCCTGGCGAGGGGCTTCCCTTCGTGCGTCATGTTTTGAAACACATTGTGGACGCCCTTTCTGCGGAAGTGGCAGGGTCCATTACGGCGATTGCCGCCGAATAAAAAACCACCCCGTGCACTGCACAGGGTGGCCAAGGTTCAGGGAGGAAACGCACCCCGAAAGGCGCGCCGACGCAAGAGAGCGAAAGGGGGGACACGCTCAACTGCGTCTTTTTACAATGTAGCTATTGAAGAGAAAAATTCAAGGCCTGACAGCGAGGGATTTTTCAGCAATTTTGTGCTGGCAAGCGCACCCGCAAATAGCCGCCGCTAGCGGCGTGCTATCCGCGAGACCGCAGCCAAGGAAGCATGCGTTCCACTGTATTATCGCGGTCAATCAGGTGATGCTTGACGGCAGCCGCAATGTGAAGTGCAATCATACCTAAGACCAAAAACCCAAGAATTTCATGGGTTTCGTGCATGGCACCGCTGAGCGCTTTAGATTCCGCAACCGGCAAGAATGGCACCTGAAAGAGGCCGAACCACTCGATCGGCCATTTGCGGCCGCCGGCAGAAACCATGAGCCATCCAGAGAGCGGCAGAACCAGCATTAGGAGGTAAAACGTCCAATGCGTTGCATGGGCAAGACCAATCTCCCAACGCTTGAGGCTTGCCGACAAGGGCGGCGGACGGTGACCAAGTCGCCACGCGAGTCGCGCCAAGCTTAGGACAAGAATTGTGATGCCGCTTGCCTTATGGAGTCCTAACAGCGGGGCTTCCATTTCTTTGCCAAAGTTTTCGTGCAGAAGGCCTCCGAGCGCGGTCCCAATCATCATGAGACCAATGACCCAGTGAAAGCCAATAGCGACCGAAGAATAGCGCGATCTGAGAGCCTCCGTCACCGCTTAATTCACTTCGGCCTGAGGGGGGAGTTTGTTTTGGTGGACTTGCCGGGCAAAAATTTCACGCATCAAAGTCAGCGAAAAAAGATGCGCATGGACAAGGGGCAAGAGACCCGACTGCATATATTTACGCAACTTGTCGCCCGTCAGCGCGGCGAGCTTTGCTTCGTCGACCATCTGGAAGCCGCGGTAGATATAAGGCGGTGTATCTTCTCCGGTTTGGATCGAAACTTCGCCGTCCATCAGCAGGCCACTTTTGACGAGATCTTCCATAAAGGCTGTCGTTCGCGCGCCGGCTTGTTCAAATTGCTCACAAAAGCTGAGCACAGCTTTTGTCGCTTCGCTTGGCTGGCCGTCTTCAAACAAGGATTCGCCGTCTTCAAAGGC
>JBEGTP010000185.1:0-8566 GCA_041179365.1 Pseudomonadota bacterium | reverse complement strand
CCGCCCGCACCACCTGAATATATGATCATGCCCCTTCGGCGTTTGCCCATCATGGTTCTTTAAGCGGCCGTGATTGAAAAAAGCGATCACAGCTAGTCAAAGAATTGACTGTATAATCCGGTGCGCGCGCGTTACCACGGCTTCACTTAAAAACACCCCCAATCAGGAGATAAACCATGGGACTCGCGGGAACCAAAACTGAAGGCAATCTGAAGGCCGCGTTTGCTGGCGAAAGCCAAGCCAACCGTCGCTATCTCTATTTTGCACAGAAAGCCGACATTGAAGGCTATAACGATGTCGCCGCTGTGTTCCGCTCGACTGCGGAAGGTGAAACCGGCCACGCACACGGCCATCTCGAATTTCTTGAAGAAGTTGGCGATCCTGCAACGGGGGAGCCTATTGGCAACACGGTTGCTAACCTCAAAGCGTCCATCGTCGGTGAGACGCATGAATATACCGATATGTACCCCGGTATGGCCCGCGAAGCGCGCGACGAAGGGTTTGAAGAAATCGCAGACTGGTTTGAAACTTTGGCAAAGGCTGAAAAGAGCCACGCCGGCAAGTTCCAAAAAACGCTCGAGTCGATGGACTAAGAATTAGGGCGTCCCCGCACCCCCCCCTCGGGTCGCTCTATGGCCGGGGTCAGCACACAAGTGCGGCCCCGGCTTTTTTATCCCTTAAGCAACAGAGAATAGTGTCATGCGCGAAGGCAGCCTTGGAGCTCCGATCCGTCATCCCATCGCTTGGCAAGACGACGCTTTCTATGATGAGACGGCTGTTGATGCAGAACTGCGCCGGGTCTTTGATATTTGCCACGGCTGTCGGCGCTGTTTCAACCTGTGTGACAGCTTTCCAAAACTCTTCGATATGATTGACGAGAGCCCGAATGAGGAGGTCAGCGACCTTTCTGCCGGGCAGCTCACCGAAGTCGTTGATGCGTGCACCTTGTGCGACATGTGCTTCCTCACGAAATGCCCTTATGTGCCGCCACACGAATTTGATCTTGATTTCCCGCACCTGATGCTGCGTCACCGGGCGATTGCGCACAAAAAGGGGGAGACGCGCTTTGTTGACACGCAACTGGCGGAGACTGACCGCAATGGTCAGCTCGGCAGTTTCGGTGCTGGCCTGATCAATTGGGCGACACAAGAGGGCAGCCCGATCCGCGGCGTGATGCAAGCGGCGACCGGCATTGATAAACGCGCCTTTCTTCCGCCCTTTGCGGATTTGCCGTTCACCAAGGCTGCGCGCATCCCCATTGCAAACCCAGGTGGGCCAGGCTTTGGCCGCAAGGTCGTGCTCTATGCGAGCTGCTACGGTGAGTTTAATGATCAGACGCCCGGAGAGGCCGCGATCAAGGTCCTCGCGCATAACGGAGTCGAGGTCCGCGTCGAACATCCCGGTTGTTGCGGGATGCCCAAATTTGAAAATGGCGATCTGGGGGCTGTGGCAGGCAATGCGGAGAGCGTTTCGGGCTTTTTCGCGCCGTTCATTGAAGCGGGCTATGACATCGTGCCGCTGACGACCAGCTGCGCGCTCATGCTCAAGTTTGAATGGCCGCTCCTTTTGCCCGACCATCCCGGCGTTGCAACTCTTGCCAAAGCGACGTTCGACCTTTCGGAATATGTCGTCGATCTTTCCAAAAAGGCGGGACTGCTTCCGATTACCGAAATGCCTGCAACAATTGGCGTTCACTTCGCTTGCCATGCGCGTGCGCAGAATATGGGGCCAAAGGCGATGGATATGCTTAAGCTCATTCCCGGCGCTGCGCCTCACCTGACCGAGCGCTGTTCAGGACACGGCGGAAAATGGGGCATTTTCAAAGAGAATTTTGAAACCGCTATCAAGATTGGAAAGCCTGCCGCGCGCAATATCGCCAAGGTCAATCCCGATATTATCGTCACCGAATGCCCACTCGCTGGCCCGCATTTGAAGCAGGTCATGCAGGCGAATGGCGCAGAAACCATACCCGAGCGTATCGGCCATCCTATTGAAGTGATGGCGAAAGCCTACGGACTTTAGGACAACATACCATGCCACGCGAAACACGCACGATCACCGAAGCCGATATTTTGCCGCTCGACGAATGGGCTGGCCTGCGCGTGGAACACCGCAAGGCATTGTCACTGCGCAAGCGTAGCCGTCGCCTTTCGGTCGGGCCGCATGCCACGCTCTATTTCGAAAATTGGGATACGATGTGGTATCAGGTGCAAGAAATGCTCTGGATTGAAAAAGGCGGCGCGGCGCAACTTCCCGATGAGCTTGCCGCCTATAATCCCTTGATCCCAAACGGTCGCGAATTCACCGCCACGTTGATGTTTGAAATCCCCGATGAAGCGAAACGCAAAATCGTGCTCGGCGAACTTGGCGGCGTTGAGGATTGCATATCATTGAGCATCGGCGGCACGCGCATCGCGGCAACATATGAAACCGAGGTGGAGCGAACCAAGGAGGACGGCAAGACGAGCTCGGTCCATTTTCTCCATTTCCCACTGACCGACGCAGCGGCAGCGCAGTTCAAGAACTGCAGTGTCGAAGCCATGGTGCGTATTGATCACCCTAATTACGGTCACGCGGCGCTTATCGGGGAGGCCGTTCGCGCGGAACTCGTTGGGGATCTAGCGTAGCACGAGGGTTTAGATGTCTCGCTATGGCAAGTCATTACGGCTGCAATTGCGGGCGAATTCGGGCTTAGTTTGGATGCTCTTCGTCGTTCGAAGGGATGACGGGAAAATTGGGATCGATTGCGGTTGGTTGAACCATGCCGCCATTGATTGAGCCGCCGATGATGATGCCCCCAGACTGGTCTTGTTGCGAAGCCGCTGGAGCCTTTGTGATGCGCGGCCCGCGCTCATTGCTGTTTGGGCGCACAAGATCATCATTTGGAGAGACGTCGACGGGGCAGAATTCGCCATCATTATTGATGAAGACGAGGTCGGCCTTAATGTCATCCTGATTGCGCGAGCACTGCTGTGTCGCGGCTTGACTCTGTCCACCAACCATGAGGCTCATAAAAGCGGCCGCCGCCACGGACAGGCTCCGAACTATCGTCATCGTCATTATCCCTCGCACCCCTAAAACCGGGCTAGTCGCTCTCTTATATGCAAAGAGCGTTAACGACGCGTATCCAAGGCCGAAATGAATCGCCCGCCGGGAAAAATCCCGACGGGCGCTCTTTCCTCCCCAGGAAAGCGGAAATACCTTATTTTTCGCGTGGAAGCGCACTCCCTAAACGGTGATAGAGCCGCGAGAATTTGATGGACTCAGGCTTATCTTCAACCACTTTGAGGTAATGAAGCACGGCTTCGCGCAACAGAGTAAAATCGTCGGTCGAAAGGACTGCGCGGGAACGGGCAGGTTCACTCATCATCGGTCTCCTTAGCTAAATTGGTTCATTGTGTTGTGCGCGCCGCCGGCTTTGAGAGCGGCCTCGCCTGCGAAATAGTCTTTGTGATCATCACCAATATCTGAGCCCGACATATTTTGGTGCCGCACACATGCGATACCCTGACGGATTTCCTGGCGCTGCACACCGAGCACATAACCAAGCATGCCCGCCGCGCCGAAATAGTCTTTGGCCAGATTATCAGTGCTAAGCGCAGCAGTATGATAGGTCGGCAGCGTGATGAGATGGTGGAAAATGCCAGCCCGTTTCGCACTATCTGCTTGAAAGGTCCGGATGCGCTTGTCTGCGGCTTCACCGAGTTCGGTCTCATCATAGACCGCGCTCATGAGCTTTGAGCGGTCATACGCCGAAACGTCGAGACCTTGCGCCATCATGGCATCATAGACTTGCTGCCGAAAATTGAGAGTCCAGTTAAAGCTTGGTGAGTTGTTATAGACCAGCTTAGCATCGGGCACGACGGCGCGAATGCGATCCATCATTCCCGCAATTTGCTCAACATGTGGCTTCTCGGTCTCGATCCACAAAAGGTCCGCACCGTTCTGCAGGCTTGTAATACTGTCGAGCACGCAGCGATCTTCACCCGTGCCGGCGCGAAATTGATAGAGGTTTGATGCCAACCGCTTGGGCCGCATCATCTTTCCATTGCGGTTGATGATGACATCGCCATTGCGCGCCGTTGCGGCATCGATTTCTTCGCAATCGAGGAAGCTGTTATACTGGTCGCCCAAATCGCCGGGCTCGTTTGAAACCGCAATTTGTTTTGTGAGGCCTGCGCCGAGAGAGTCGGTGCGGGTAACGATGATGCCCTCTTCAACGCCGAGCTCCATAAAGGCATAACGGCACGCGCGGATTTTCGCGAGGAAGTCCTCATGCGGCACCGTCACTTTGCCATCTTGGTGCCCGCATTGTTTCTCATCCGACACTTGATTTTCGATCTGGAGGGCGCAGGCCCCGGCTTCGATCATCTTCTTTGCGAGCAGATACGTCGCCTCGGCATTGCCAAAGCCGGCATCAATATCGGCGATGATCGGCACGACATGGGTTTGATGGCTGTCAATCTGCGCGAGCAGGGCCTTTTCCTGCGCGTCATCGCCTGCCGCGCGCGCGGCGTCGAGATCGCGGAAGAGCTGACTGAGCTCGCGCGCATCGGCTTGACGCAAAAACGTGTAGAGCTCCTCAATGAGCGCAGGGACAGACGTTTTTTCGTGCATCGATTGATCGGGAAGCGGGCCAAAGTCAGAGCGCATCGCGGCAACCATCCAACCCGACAGATAGAGATATTTGCGCTTTGTCGTGCCGAAATGCTTTTTAATCGCGATCATCTTTTGTTGCGCAATAAACCCATGCCAGCAGCCGAGCGACTGCGTGTACTGGCTTGAGTCCGCATCAAACTCGGCCATATCTGCGCGCATGATTTTGGCCGTGTAGCGCGCAATATCAAGGCCCGTTTGGAAGCGATTTTGCAAACGCATCCGCGCGACTGACTCGGCGCTGATTCCATCCCAAGTGCCAGCCTTGCTTTTGATTCGTGCGGCGGCGGTGCTGATGTGATCTTGATAGGGCATTGTCTGAACCTTTGTATGAACCTTTGCAGTTTGTGGCTCACAAATGGCAAAAATTGACCCAAGGGGCAAAATATTTGTGTCTATTTTTGTGTGACTAAGTCTGAATATTGCGATTAAGGATTGTCATAATGTCAAGATTGTGACAAAAAGTTGATGTGGTAGATGGAAAACTCTTTGCGGGACATGCCGTTCGTCGCATCCGGCGCGCGAATGGCCTGACGCAGGCCGCGATGGCGAGCACGCTGGACATTTCGGCGTCCTATCTCAATTTGATCGAGCGCAATCAGCGTCCACTAGCGGCTACACTTCTCTTGCGGCTGGCAGAACGGTTTGACTTCGATCCACGAACCTTGACTGGTGCGGCACCAGGCGGTGGAGCTGAGGCGCTCCGCCGCCGTCTTGCGGACCCGCTGTTTGGCGACCTCAACATCGACCGAAGCCAGCTTGAAGAGTGGATAGCCGCAGCGCCGGACGGAGCCGAAGCCTTTGCGCGTGCTTTTGACCGCTCCGATGGCGGCACATCCCTACGCGAAGGCGATTCAATCGCCGCGGTTCGTCGCGAAATTGAGCGCTGGCGCAATCATTTTGCCGATCTTGATGCGCACGCCGAGATGCTCTCCGATGAGCTCCGCCTCTCGGCGGGTGATCTCTATGGTGCGGTGGCGGAAAGGCTGCGGGTCAAGCATCAGATTTCGCTCCGGATTTTGCCGGTTGAAACGATGCCCGATAAGCTCAGGCGCCTTGATCTGCATGCAAGGCAATTGCAATTAAGCGAATTGCTTGATCCGGCAAGCCGCACCTTTGCGGCGTCGTTTCAGCTCGCTGAGCTGGAGGCGAAAGCCGAGATCGAGGCGCTGGTAAAGGGGGCAGACATGATGGAGCGGGCTTCGGAACGCCTCTACCGCCGCCATCTGACGAGCTATTTTGCTGCTGCAATCATGATGCCATATGCGCGCTTTTTGCGGGCTTGCGAGGGAACGGGCTATGATATTGCGCTGCTCCAACGCCGCTTTGGCGCGGGGTTTGAGCAGATTGCGCACCGCCTCACCACGCTTCAACGTGTTGGCGCGCGCGGGTTGCCCTTCTTCATGATCCGTATTGATCGCGCCGGGCAATCTTCCAAGCGATTTGCCGGTGCGAGCGGCTCTCCCTTGGTGGAAGGCGATGGGCGCTGTCCGTTATGGAAGCTCCACCATGCGTTTGCTGCCCCCGGTACGCTCGTTGCGCAACGCGTTGCGCTTGAAGACGGCGCGTGCTGGTTCACGCTGGCGCGAACAGTGCGACCGCAAGGTGGGTCTGGGGCAGAATTTGCGGTTGGATTGGGGCTTGAAGCCAGCCTTGCCGCGCCGCTTGTCGCTACGCGGGGCATTGAATTGCGCAGCGGAGAAGCCACGCCAATTGGACTGGGCTGCCGCGCCTGCGCTCGCCCCGATTGTGCCCAGCGCAGCGCACCGCCTACGGGCCGCGTCCTCACTTTCAACGAGCGTGAACGCGGGGTAACGCCTTTTGACTTTGCGTCTTAAGCGCGCCCTCATCTTGCCTTTCGCGCCAAACTCGCCCTATGGGCCGCGAAACCGCCCTCTCCGGAAAGCAAGCCAGAATGACCCTCATCCGCGAAGAAGACCTGATCGAAAGCGTCGCTGACGCGCTGCAATATATCAGCTATTACCACCCGATGGATTATATCCGCGCGCTCGGCGTTGCGTATGAGGCCGAACAAGGCCCCGCGGCCAAGGATGCCATCGCACAAATCCTGACCAACAGCCGCATGTGTGCCGAGGGGCACCGGCCCATCTGTCAGGACACAGGGATTGTGACCGTGTTCGTAAAATGGGGTCAAGGGTGCACGCTGGACAGCGAGCGCTCGCTTCAAGAGGTGATCGATGAAGGCGTACGGCGCGCATACCTCCTCCCTGAAAACAAGCTCCGCGCTTCAATCCTTGCGGACCCAGCCTTCACCCGAGTGAACACGCGCGATAATACGCCTTCGGTGATGCATGTGGAGATGGTGCCGGGGAACACTGTGAGCATCGACGTCGCGGCCAAGGGCGGCGGTAGCGAAAACAAGACCAAATTCAAGATGATGAACCCGTCCGACTCTATCGTCGATTGGGTGCTGGACATGCTGCCGCAAATGGGCGCTGGCTGGTGCCCGCCCGGCATGCTCGGCATCGGCATTGGCGGCACGGCGGAAAAGGCGATGGTCCTCGCCAAGGAAAGCCTGATGGGCGCAATTGATATGGCGCAGCTCAAGGAACGCGGACCGCAGAATGATATTGAGCGGCTCCGCATCGAGATATTCGATAAGGTCAATGCGCTGGGCATCGGCGCGCAGGGCTTGGGCGGGCTGTCTACGATCCTCGACGTTAAGATTTTTGATTATCCAACGCACGCCGCCTCAAAGCCCGTCGCGATGATCCCCAATTGCGCTGCCACGCGCCACGCGCACTTCACGCTCGATGGCAGCGGGCCAGCCTATCTGGAGCAGCCCGACCTGAGCCAATGGCCCAAGGTTGAGTGGGCTCCCGACAGCGCCGCGATCCGGGTTGATCTCGATACGCTGACGCAGGAACAAGTTGCCAGTTGGAAACCCGGCGACCGGCTTTTGCTGAATGGCAAGATGCTGACCGGGCGCGATGCCGCGCACAAACGCATCGCCGATATGCTTAGCCGGGGGGAGGAATTGCCCGTCAGCTTCAAGGGCCGCGTGATCTATTATGTTGGCCCGGTTGATCCGGTGGGCGATGAAGTCGTCGGGCCAGCGGGTCCGACAACAGCAACGCGGATGGACAAGTTTAGCGACATGATGCTTGATCTCGGCCTGCTGGCGTCGGTCGGCAAGTCAGAACGCGGCGCTGCCGCAACCGCGAGCATCGCGAAGCACAAGTCGGCCTATATGATGGCCGTCGGCGGCGCAGCGTATCTCGTCAGCCGCGCGATCAAGGGCGCAAAGGTCTTGGCGTTTGAAGACCTCGGCATGGAAGCGATCTACGAATTTGAAGTACAGGATTTTCCGGTGACGGTGGCGGTGGATGCCAAGGGCGAGAATGTGCATGTCACGGCGCCGGCACTGTGGCAGAAGAAGATTGCGGCGGAGGGGTTGCTGGAGGGGGTTTGAGGGTGGAAAAGATAGATTTCCGGAAGACTCTGAAAAACCTGTATCGACCGCCCGTTGAAAAATTTGTGCAGGTTGACGTGCCGCCCATGCGCTATTTGACTGTCGAGGGCGCGGGTAATCCGAACAGTGTGCCTGAATATCGCGATGCCGTTGAAGCGCTCTATTCGGTTTCTTATCCGCTTAAATTTGCAAGCAAGAAGGAATTGGGCAGAGATTATGTCGTGCCACCGCTTGAAGGGCTATGGTGGGCCGATGACATGAACGCCTTTACCCAAAGGCGGAAAGATGACTGGCTTTGGACGATGATGATCATGGTGCCAGAATGGATTTCGCCAAGCATGATTGAGCGGGTTATAGCGACCGTTCGCGACAAAAAGTCCATGCCCGGACTTGAGCGTCTTCGCGCACAAACCATCGCCGAAGGACGTTCGGTTCAAACGATGTACATTGGCTCCTATGACGACGAAGGTCCAGTTT
>JBEGTP010000184.1:0-3589 GCA_041179365.1 Pseudomonadota bacterium | reverse complement strand
GCCTTGCGGTCCGCGAAGCACTTCGATCTGATCAATGTCGAAAAAATCGAAGAATTGCCCGGTGCTGGTGCCGATAAAAACCCCGTCAACAACAACGCCAACGGTTGGCTCTTGTGATTTTTCAACGTCTGCATAGGTCAATCCGCGGATCGCGAGATTGGCTGCTGCGCCGCCGGAATTTTGGTTGGTGATCAGCAAATTTGGCGCCGCACCCATAAGGTCGCCAATGTTGACGGTGCCCTTTGCTTCCAATTGCGACGCGTTAATGGCGGTGATCGCGATGGGCGTGTCTTGGAGTGATTCGTCGCGACGGCGCGCCGAAACGGTGATTTCCGAAGGATCGTCAATCGTGGAACTATCAGCACCGGCTTCTTGCGCCATAGCTGGGGCCGAAAGGCCGATCAAACTGGTTGTGCAAAGCGCAACTAGCAGACTCGTTTTGACTCGATTTATTTTCATAATTGTCCTCCCCTTGGAACCGGCCTGCTGCACGCGTAGGTCCGCATAGAAACTGTTATTGAGAGCGCCTAACTCGCGAATTCTGCATCACTTGCGAACTGCCACTTGTTACAGGTGCGGCATTTGGGTCACATGTCATGAAGGAACAGCCTTAAAGGGAGTCATCGCCGTCGTGTCAGAAAATCGCCAATTCCTGCTGGTGCGCCGCCCAAATGGCGACCCGGTGCCTGCCGACTTTTCGCTTGTTCGATCGCCAATTCCGGCTGCAAGCGAAGGTGGCTTTGTGGTGCGGAATCATTTTGCGTCGCTTGATCCAGCGCAGCGGGGGTGGATGGATGATCTCCCGAGTTACATGCCGCCTATCGCCCTTGGTGCGCCCGTTATGGCGACCACAATTGGCCGTGTATATTCTACCGCCAGCCCCGATTTCGCCGTGGGAGACTGGGTGATGGGGCTCAATGCGCTTGAGGATTATTCGCTCGTGCAGCCGGGCGGCTTTACGAGTCCTATTGATATCAGCCTTGTGCCAAGCCCGACGGCTTATCTCTCAGCGGTCGGTGCCGTTGGGTTGACCGCCTATTTCGGCACGGTAGACGGTTTAAAGCCTGTTGCAGGAGAAACGCTTCTCGTTTCAGGCGCAGCGGGTGCGGTAGGCTCAGTGGTTGGCCAAATCGGCAAAATCAAGGGCTGTCGTGTCATTGGCATTGCGGGTGGCGCGGAAAAATGTCGGCGGCTCATCGAAGATTACGGCTTTGATATTGCCATTGATTATCGCGGCAAAAATGGGGACCAATTGGCAGCAGAGATCGCGGCGGCGGCTCCCGAGGGCGTCGATATGATCTTTGAAAATGTGGGCGGCGATGTTTTGGATGCAGGGTTGATGAACCTCGCGATGCACGCGCGGGTTCTCTTGTGCGGCCTTATCAGCGAATATAACAGTGACTCCGGCAAAGTTGGTGCGCGCAACATCTGGCAGCTGATCGTCAAACGCGCGACCCTGCAAGGGTTTCTGATTGCCGATTATGTCCCGCGCTTTGCTGAGGGCGGGATGCAGATTGCACAGTGGATGGGCGAAGGAAACATGCGCGTTGATGAAGATGTGCAAGAGGGATTAGAGAATGCCTATGGTGCATTCATGCGGCTGTTTTCGGGGGAAAATACGGGCAAACTGATCCTGAAAATTATCCCCTGATGCACCGGGCTTAAAGCAATGGAGAGGGTGGATTTTGAAGTCATTGCCTCGGGCTTTGCGTTTGCCGAAGCGCCGCGCGTGGCCGATGACGGTTCTGTTTATTTCAGCGACCTAACCGGCGGCGGTTATTATCGCTGCGCGCCAGATGGCAGTGTCGCAACAATCGTTTCCGATCGTCTGTGGATCGGCGGCGCGGTGCTGGATGAAAGTGGCTGGGTAATTTGCAGCGGCAAAGGCGGGCTTATCGCGGTTCATCCCGAAAGCAGAGAGACTCGCCCTATCCTGACGACCATAGACGGTGCTCCCATCATCGCCATCAACGATATTGAGGCGGATGGCCGAGGGGGGCTTTTTGGTGGAACGGTCGATTTCGCAGCGGTCTTTGAGCGCGGAGAAGCCCCGAGCGGTGGGCACTTCTTCCATCTCTCTGCGGGCGGCGATGTCCGCATCTTGCGCGACGGGTTGGTCGTATCGAACGGGTTGGGTTTTAGCCCCGATGGCAAGCGACTCTATCATTCGGAATCGACCAAAGGCATTTGGGCTTACGCCCTTGATGGGGACGGCATGCCCGGATCGCCAACCCTGTTCGCTGCGATGGAGGATAGCGACGGCCTTGCAGTGGATTGCGAAGGCGGTGTTTGGGTCTGCTGCTGGCAAAGGGCCGAGATCAGGCGCTATTTGCCGAGCGGGGTTCTTGACCGAACACTCACACTGCCTTTCCCGCATCTTGTTAGCCTCACATTTGGCGGGCCTGATATGAGCGATCTCTACGTCACAACTGGAAGCAATCCCGATCATCCTCAAAAAGGCGGTTTGGTTCGGTTCCGAAGCGGCATTAGGGGATTGAAAGCCATGAAAGCGCGCTTGCTCTAATAGGGGGCCGCGGATGACCCCATTGGGCAACAGAGGCGCAATGACCCAAGGGTTAGCGCTTGCAACGTCAAGAGCGTCCCACACAACCCGTGCAGGGCCGTTTTAAGCGCGATAGAGCACCAAATAGGATTTTGCGGCTACCGGGGTAGCCAAGATGAATGTAGGACGCTCCAGCAGCCTGCTAGGGCCCCTAAAAAACCTATTGGCACTTTCGCGTAGTTTTCAGACATTTGGAGCGGGTGAAGGGATTATAATAAACCTCTATGAATAAACAACATTTCTTGCTACTATTGCCCACACAGAACCTACACAGGTATGGGAAACCAATGGCTTAGAGCGGCAATCTACACAGATTCTGCACAATGGGACAAGGGAAATGAAATTCATCACCGACAAGGAGCAGGTAAAGGCAGGCCTTATCATCTTTCGTCGCGGCGATGTCGGGCACGACCAATACTACTGCCGCGTGAGAATCCAGAACGAGGATCGCTACAAGACGATTTCGCTCAAAACATCGGATCGGCAAACGGCACTCGACGACGCGCTAGAGCATTACGCCAATATTCGAATCATGGTGAAGCATGACGTTCCCGTGTTCAATCGGCCCTTTTCGCAAGTGGCCGAGGAATATGCGAATATGCAGCAGCGGCGCGCCAATGCGCGCGAGGTCAGCCAAGCCCGTGCGATGAACGTCAAGAACAAGGTCAACGGGCCGCTTAATGCCTATGTTGGCAGCAGCCAAATACACTTGGTCAGCCAAGATCGCTGGTCGGAATACCCGCTATGGCGGCGCGAGAATGGCGTCGGTCGTCGCAATGGCATCATCAGCGATTCGACCATTCGCATCGAGATGACCATTCTTGCCGCGATCATGAACTACGCCATCAGCAAGCGTTATGTGCCAGCACACCATCGGTTCGAGGGGATGCCAAAACTCAAATCCGCGCGGCGCGATGAGTTCACGCTGGAGGAATATCGCAAGCTGCACAGCGTGGGCCGAAAATGGATGAAGGAGGCAACCACGCCGCAGGGCATCTGGTATCGCCAGATGTGCTACAATTTCAT
>JBEGTP010000183.1:0-8172 GCA_041179365.1 Pseudomonadota bacterium | reverse complement strand
CCGGCAAACAGCGATATTCGGCATAAATTTCGCCGCCAAGCAGTGCGACCGTTTTGCCAAGGAGCGCCTGTGCTTCGGCTGATGCGCCGGCACTGACCACCGTACCGCAACCTTCATTGCCAATCGGGAGCGCTTCACCAATCCGGCCTTGCATCGCGCGCAGACCGGCTTCGGGTACGTCGGCTGTCAGAAACGGGAGGCCTTCTTTTTCAGAAGCCCGCAGCGTTGAAATATCGGCAGCGCCCACCAGAAGACCAAGGTCAGACGGATTGATAGGCGTTGCGAGAACCTTGACCAAAACTTCGTGATCGCGGGGGGTCGGCATGGGTTTACGCGCGAGAGAAAGCTCTAGCTTTCCGTCTGCCGTAATGAGCGTCAGCATCGTCAGAAACGTTGATGGTAGGTTGGTCATTGGGGCTCTCCTATGAGCCCGGGCTAGCGCACCAAAGCGCCCTCGGCAATTGCCTAGCGGTGAGAGGCCTAGGCCGTAGCGGCAACCGCTAGTTTTGGCTCAACACCATTTTGTCGCCGTGAATTGTAACGTTCGCGACTCGGCTCAGCCATGTTTGCCCGAGGAGCGAAACAGGAAGTTCGGACTGGGTTACTACGGCATCCACATCGCTCAGTTCAACGTCGCCGACAGACAAGGTCGCGAGTTTGACCGACTTGAGGGCGACGTCTCCCCCGACACCCCGCCCCACTTCGGTAAAGTCGCCATCGTTAAGGGCTATCCCAACAGTGGCAGCATCTTCGGTTGTAAGGGCTACGCTTGAAGCCCCGGTATCGACCAGAAAGCGCACGGGAGCCCCATTGACCAAGGCATCAACATAAAAATGCCCGTCGCTCTCACGCGTGAGTTCAACCGACTCGCCGTTGTCAGAACCGTCGATTTCCAGCTTACTCGGTTTGGACGCAGCGCCGTCTCCCGTTGTGCCCGCCGCGAGCATCGGAGTCGAGGCTCCGTCCCCGCTCGGTGTGAGCAAGAAGACGCCGACAAAAACGGCAATGATCAAAGCGGCATATCTCCACATGTCGCGCCATCACTTAGCAGCAAGTGATTAAAAGGGCGTTGCCATTATGCAACATTTTCAAACAGACTTCACCGGTGCCGTGTTTGAGTCTGGTGTGTCAAATGACTGCAATATATGACCACCATATGCGATGCGACTCATGGTATTCTCTTGAGTCTTGCGCGGTTTTAATTCTCCAAAATAGTTTAGTTCAGGGGTAGTTTGATGAAGAAGCATTTTTACACAGGCGTTGCATTTGCAGCGATCATGGTTCCCGCCAGTGCCTTCGCGCAGTCAACGGGGTCGCTCGAAGTGAATGATGAAATCGTCGTCACGGCAAAAACCGATGCCATGGGCATCGACGGTGTTCTGCTTCCCGATGCGCCAAAGCCACGGGCAGTTTTGACGCAGGAGCTTATCGGCAAGCAAGGCGCTGGCCAATCGATCCTCAATACGATCAACCAAGTGCCCGGCGTAAACTTTACAAACTCTGACGCTTACGGATCATCGGGCGGCAATTTGCGCATTCGCGGGTTTGACGGCAACCGCATCAGCCTGACCTTTGATGGCTTTCCGCTCAACGACACCGGCAATTATGCCATTTTCTCCAATCAGCAACTCGACCCCGAATTGATTTATTCGGTCAATGTCAATCTTGGCACGACCGATGTCGATAGCCCGACAGCATCAGCGGCAGGCGGTACGGTCAATTATCTCACACGGACGCCGGGCAAAGATCTTGGGGGTATCGCAGCCTTCTCAATGGGCGAAGATAAATACTACCGCGGCTTCCTGATGCTCGACACGGGGGAACTCACCAGCTCGGGCACGCGTGCATTCGTCGCGGCCTCGCGGACGGTGAACGATAAGTTCAAAGGCCCTGGCCGGATCAGCAAGAAGCAGTTCAACGCAGGAATCTACCAGCCGTTCGGCGAGAAGGGTGACTTTATTTACATCAAGGGTCACTACAACGAAAACCGAAACAATTTCTATCGTAACCCAAGCATCGCTGATCTGCGCACGCTGACGGGACGGCCAAACATGGTGGAAGCGGGCGGCTTTAGCGAAGCACAGCAGAACGCAATCTACGCGTTTGATAATCTGTCGACCTGCAACAAGACGCTGCCAGGTGCCGGCATTCAGAATGACAATGGCGGCACGGGCTTTTCAGGCACCGGCGCGAATGCACCTGCGATCAACGGCAGTACTTCAAATAACGTGCTTAATACGGCGAGCTGCACCAATTATTACGGCCTGCGTATCAACCCATCGAACACGGGCAATATCCGTCTGAACTCGCGCTATACGCTGGCAGATGGTTTGAAGCTCACAATGGATGCGGCCTACCAATATGTCCTCGCCAACGGCGGTGGCACCTCAACAATGTCTGAAACCAGTGCGATCGTGCGCGGATCATCCCTCGTGGCCGGCAAGGATTTGAACGGCGACAATGATACGCTCGATACGCTGCGCTTTTACACACCAAACACCACCAACACCCGCCGCTTGACGGTCATGGCCTCGCTCATCTGGGATCTCAATGATGATCACCGTTTCCGCGTCGCCTATACATATGATCGTGGTCGCCACCGCCAAACGGGCCAATGGGGCTATCTCGATGGAGCAGGGAATCCGGAAAATGTTTTTGGCGGCCTCAAGGCGCGTCCAGTCCTTGCTGCGGACGGCGTCGGACTGCGGCAGCGTGACCGGCTTTCGATCGCGCTCCTCAATCAGCTGTCAGGCGAATATCGGGGCCAGTTCCTTGATGATAAATTGACCGTTACAGTCGGTCTGCGGATGCCGTTCTTCAAGCGGAATTTGAACCAATATTGCTATACCCAAGCCTATAGCGGGTCAGCGACACTGTCTTCGGGAACCCCGCTTTGCACAAGCCAGCCTGTCGCTGGTTTGCGCATTATCGCGCCGACGGCTGCCGTTCCTACAACGGGCGTCGCGGCTTATTATGCGCCGTTTGCTTCGCAGTATAAATATTCTCCGATCCTGCCGAGCGCGGGCTTCACCTTTAAGGTGGCGGATGATCTTTCGGTCTTCGGAAGCTATTCAAAGGGGTTTTCCTCGCCGCGCACCGACAATCTCTACCGCGCGCCTTTGGTTACGGTTGCGCCAGAAACGACAAACACGTTTGATCTTGGGGTGCGGTATACAACGAGCCGCATCCAAGCGCAGGCGAGCTATTGGAACACGAAGTATAAAAACCGCATCGTGACCTCATTTGATCAGCTCGCCGGTATCTCGGTTGATCGCAATGTGGGCGCGGTCAAGGGCCAAGGCGTTGATGTTGGCATCGCGGTGCGCCCGTTCAGCTGGTTCACCTTTCAAGGCAATGCCTCGTACAATGATTCAAAGCTTCAGGAAAACATTCCGCTGACGTCTGCGGTTTCGATTCCAACGGCGGGCAAGCGCGTGACTGAAACGCCTGTGTGGCAGGCGGGATACCGGGCGCAGGTTGAATATGGCCCTGTTTCGCTTGGCCTTCAGGTGAAATATGTCGGGAGCCGCTTTGCAACCGATCTCAATGACATCAAATCCGCGCACTACACGCTGGCGGATCTTGATGCCCGCGTTGATCTTGATCAAATGGGGTTAGGTAAGAGCTGGGTTCAGTTCAACGTCTACAATCTGTTCGACAAATTCTGGCTCGGCAATCTCTCGACGACGATTGCAGGGACGAACAACAACGGCTTGGTCCTCGTTCCCGGCTTGGCGGCTGGTGCTTCCATTCCAGGCGGGGCGAACCCAAGCTTTGCTGTTGGCGCACCGCGGACCATTTCGGTCACATTGCACGTCGGCTTCTAACACACTGCAATGGCTTGATGAATTTGGGGGCTGCGACTGCACGTCGTGGCCCCCTTTTCTTTGCTGGATATTCGGCGCTTTATGCCGCAAGGGGAGCTGATTTTTTGGCACATCACAGGACGGGCTGATGGCACGCAAATACTTCGGAACCGACGGTATCAGGGGGCGCACAAACACCGGTGCGATGACGGCGGAAATGGCGATGAAAGTCGGCCAGGCAGCGGGCGCGCATTTCGTACGCGGCGATCACCGCCACCGAGTCGTCATTGGCAAAGATACGCGGCTTTCGGGTTATATGCTTGAAAATGCTTTGGTATCGGGCTTTACCAGCGTCGGCATGGATGTGGTTCAAGTGGGGCCAATGCCGACGCCCGCCGTTGCCATGCTCGTCAAATCCATGCGCGCCGATTTGGGGGTGATGCTTTCGGCGAGCCATAATCCCTATTATGATAACGGCATCAAACTCTTTGGCCCCGACGGCTTTAAACTTTCGGACGCTGATGAGCTTGCGATTGAAGCGCTGCTTGAGGCTGAAACGATCCTTGCCGCGCCCGAACAGATCGGCCGGGCGAGGCGAGTTGAGGATGCGCGCGGTCGCTATATCCATTTCGCCAAAACCTGTTTTCCAGAAGAACTGCGGCTCGATGGTCTCAAAATCGTGATCGATTGTGCAAATGGGGCGGCTTATCAGGTTGCACCGTCAGCGCTTTGGGAATTGGGGGCCGAAATCGTGACGCTGGGGGTTTCGCCCAACGGTATCAACATAAATGATCGGTGCGGATCGACCGCGCCAGCGCTTCTGCAGGAAACCGTCGTCGCGTCGGGCGCAGACATTGGCATTGCCCTAGACGGCGACGCAGACCGGCTGATTGTTGTCGATGAACAGGGCCGGATCGTTGATGGCGATCAGATTATGGCACTCATTGGAGCAAGCTGGGCCAAGGCGGGAACGCTGCGCGGCGGCGGCGTTGTTGCCACCGTCATGTCCAACCTCGGGCTCGAACGCTTTTTGAATGGGGTCGGACTGAGCCTTGAGCGCACCGCCGTTGGTGATCGCTATGTCCTTGAGCGGATGCGGCAGGGCGGCTTTAACGTCGGCGGCGAACAATCAGGTCATATGATCCTTTCAGACTATGCAACGACGGGCGATGGCTTGGTCGCTGCGCTGCAAGTGCTTGCTGAGCTGGTGCGCCAGAACAAGCCTGCGAGCGAGGTTTTGCACCTGTTTGATACGGTGCCGCAACTCCTCAAGAATGTGCGATTCTCGGGCGGCAAGCCGCTGGAGGCGGCGTCGGTTAAAAAGGTGATTGCCGAGGCCGAGGCAGAGCTGAACGGGCGCGGGCGGCTTGTAATCCGTCCGTCGGGAACGGAGCCCGTCATCCGCGTGATGGCTGAGGGTGATGATGCCGCCCAAGTCGAGCGCGTTGTTAACGCCATTTGCGAAGCCGTGAAGGAGGCCGCAGCGTGAGCCTAGACATGCGCCCTGACTGTGAACGGTGCGGGGTTGATTTGCCCGCCGATAATGGCGGCGCTTTTATCTGTTCGTTCGAGTGCACATTTTGCGCGACGTGCGCCGAGGCGGTGGATGAACGCTGCCCCAATTGCGGCGGAGAATTGCTCGATAGACCCACACGCGTGGGCGCAGCGCTTGAGCGCAGCCCGGCCTCGACCGTGCGAAAACATAAAGGATGACCGCGCGCATCCTGATCATCTCCGGTTCTGATTCGGGCGGTGGCGCGGGACTCCAGGCGGACATCAAGACCGTGACGATGCTTGGCGGGCACGCGATGACGGCCGTAACAGCAGTGACCGCGCAGAATACGCTGGGCGTCTCGGCGGTGCATTTGATTCCTAGCACGGTGGTTTTGGCGCAAATTGAGGCCGTGCTAAGTGATATTGGCGTTGATGCGATCAAGATTGGCATGATCGGATCTGCCGCTGCGGCGCACGCGCTTGCAGATCGGCTCGAAGGGCTCGCCGTTCCGATTGTGTTTGACCCGGTCATGGTGGCGACGAGCGGCGCGCCGTTGGCGGACAGCGAAACGATCAATGTGTTCCACCGGCTCATGCGGCTTGCCGCGTTGACAACGCCAAACCTCCCCGAACTAGAGGCGCTGGGCGGCGAAGCGGCGATGATCGGCCCTGTGCTGATCAAGGGCGGCCACGGCGACGGTGATTTGATCGTTGATCGCCTCATCGGAGCGGAGGGTGAGGTCGCGCGCTGGGAGGGAACGCGCATCAACACAAGCAGCACGCACGGAACAGGATGCACCTTAGCAAGCGCGATCGCGTGCGGGCTCGGGCAAGCGATGACGCTCACTGATTCCATCGAAAGGGCGCGACGTTTTGTGCGGGCGGCGCTGGAGAACGCGCCCGGCCTCGGGCTGGGGCACGGGCCGATGGGGCATCAGGCCGTGCGAGACGTGTGATGATCGCGGGCGTTGATGAAGCGGGGCGGGGCCCTTTGGCAGGGCCTGTCGTTGCGGCTGCGGTGATCCTCGGGGCCGTTGAGATCAAGGGCTTGGATGATAGCAAAAAGCTGTCAGCAAAACGAAGGGCGCACCTTGAAGCGCAAATTCTCGCGACGTGCGCGGTCGGCATCGGTGAAGCGTCGGTCGCGGAAATTGACAGCATCAATATCCTTCAAGCGACGCTCCTCGCGATGACCCGCGCGGTGGAGGCCCTCCCGCAGGTACCGCGCCACATTCTCGTTGATGGCAACCGCCTTCCGCAATGGCGTTACACGGCAGAGGCTGTGATCGGCGGCGATGCGCTCCACCCCTGTATTTCGGCTGCGAGCATCATCGCCAAGGAGCACCGGGACCGGATCATGATCGCAGCGGATGAGGCGTTTCCCGGCTATGGCTGGGCCTCAAACAAGGGATACGGCGCGGCGGTTCATTTGGACGGACTGGCCGTATTAGGGCCCACGCCGCTCCACAGACGGTCGTTTGCGCCGGTCGCGCGATATTTTTTTACGGCTGAGTCTTCATCGCCACACCCCAGAGATTGAGTTTAATCGAAAACTTATCCACAGCCCCTAGTAGGGGCCACTCTTCGTTCCGAAATCTTAACTAATTTATTAACCATTTGCCTTAACCCTTTGACTTGACGCGGGAGTCTCAATGACTCACCCAGAGATTTCGTGTGTAAAAATGGAGCACAAAATGGGGGTTTTAGAGAAGGTCCGTACAGTCGCGGCGCAGCCTGTTGCGCTGGCGGTAGACCGGATCATCAAAGGGGATTGCATCGCGGCCATGAAGGCACTGCCCGATGCGTGTGTGGATATGGTCTTTGCGGATCCACCGTATAATCTCCAGCTCGGCGGTGATTTGTTTCGCCCTGAGGGCGGTCGGGTGGATGCCGTTGATAATGATTGGGACAAGTTCGATAGTCTTGGGGCCTATGATGCGTTTTCGCGCGCATGGCTTGCTGAGGCGAAGCGGATCCTGAAGCCCAATGGCACGCTCTGGGTCATCGGCAGTTACCATAATATCTTCCGGGTTGGCTCGGTTTTGCAAGATGAGGGCTTTTGGATCCTCAACGACATTATCTGGCGCAAGGTTAACCCGATGCCGAACTTTCGCGGCACGCGCTTCACCAATGCGCATGAAACCCTCATTTGGGCTTCAAAGGGCGAAAAGGCGAAATACACGTTTAACTACCGCGCGATGAAGACGCTGAATGACGAGCTTCAGATGCGCTCTGACTGGTCCTTCCCAATTTGCGGTGGCCCCGAACGTTTGAAGCGCAACGGCACAAAGGCGCATCCGACGCAGAAACCCGAAGCGCTGCTTTACCGCATCCTACTTGCCTGCTCAAAGCCGGGCGATGTGATCCTCGATCCCTTTTTTGGAACAGGTACTACGGGCGCTGTCGCCAAGCGTCTTGGGCGGCATTGGATCGGCATCGAGCGCGAAGATGATTATATCGACGTCGCGCAAGAGCGCATCGCAGCGGCCCTTCCGCTCGACGAGTCTGCGCTCAAAACGATGCAGGCGGATACGTCGGTACCGCGCGTGGCCTTTGGCACTTTGGTTGAAACGGGCTATCTCCGCCCCGGCACCAAGGTTTACGATCTGAAGCGCCGCTGGTCAGCCGAAGTGCGCACTGATGGCTCGCTGATTTGTGACGCGGCAAGCGGCTCCATCCACAAAGTGGGGGCCACACTGCAAAACGCGCCAAGCTGCAATGGCTGGACATTTTGGCATTATGAAGAAGCGGGTGCGCTAAAGCCAATCGACGCGCTCCGACAGACCTATTTGCTGGCGACGCAGCCCTAATACCAACCTGCGAAGATCCTGACCTCTGAGGATTGCCAGAGCCGCCCACTGGACAGCGTCGG
>JBEGTP010000182.1:0-4759 GCA_041179365.1 Pseudomonadota bacterium | reverse complement strand
ACCAAGCTAAAGCTCGCCATCGATTCGGGACGGCATCACGGCGTTGGCATTGATCTTGTCGCCATGTGCGTCAACGATCTCATCGTTCAGGGTGCCGAGCCACTCTTCTTCCTCGATTATTACGCGAGCGGCAAACTTGACCTTGCGGTGGCGACGGACGTCGTCGCGAGCATCGCCGAGGGCTGTAAACAGGCAGGTTGCGCGCTCATAGGCGGCGAAACGGCTGAGATGCCCGGCATGTATTCTGATGGCGACTATGATCTTGCTGGCTTTTGCGTCGGCGCGGTCGAGCGTGATCAGGTGCTGACCGCCGATAAAGTCGCCGCAGGAGATGTCATTCTGGGGCTCGCATCATCAGGGATACACTCCAATGGCTTTTCGCTCGTACGGCGACTGGCGGCGGATAAAAACTGGAAGCTCGACCGGCCTGCCCTGTTTGATTCCGACATTCTGCTCATCGATGCGCTTATGGCACCGACGCGGATTTACGTGAAATCCCTTTTGCCGCTGGTCCGCACGGGCCAGATACACGCGATGGCGCACATTACAGGCGGCGGCTTGTTAGAAAACATTCCTCGCGTTTTGCCACAAGGATTGCATGCGCATGTGAATGCAGAGACGTGGGAACAGCCGCGCTTAATGGCTTTTTTGCAAGCGCAAGGCAGCATCGAACCCGAGGAAATGGCGCGCACGTTTAACTGCGGTATCGGCATGGCGATTGTTGTGGCGCCAAGTGACGCTCAGGCTGTCACGGTAGCGCTGCAAGCCGCTGGCGAGACCGTATATCAGATCGGGCATATCTCGGGAGGGGAAACGGGCTGCACCGTCAGCGGATCGGTTGAAACGTGGAGCGCGATGGGCGCTTGGGAAGCCACCCACCATGGCTAAGGCCCGTGTCGCTGTCCTCATTTCAGGGCGCGGCTCGAACATGGCGGCGCTTGTTTACGCCGCTAAACACCCCGAATGTCCGTTTGAGATTGTTCTCGTGGCCTCAAATGATCCCGATGCAGCCGGGCTGGCCTTGGCACAAGCCGAGGGAATTACCACTTTTGCGCAGAGCCATAAGGGCCTGAAGCGCGCCGCGTTTGATGCGATTATCAATGAGGCGCTCCAAAAAGCACAGGCCGAATGCGTGGCCCTCGCCGGTTATATGCGCTTGCTTTCCGAAGGGTTTGTTGATGCGTGGCAAGGCCGAATGCTCAATATCCACCCCTCGCTCCTGCCCCAATACAAAGGGCTCGATACGCATGAACGCGCGCTTGAAGCCGGAGACACGGTGACCGGTTGCTCAGTACATGAAGTCACAGCGGAACTTGATGCGGGGATGGTGTTGGGACAAACCGAAGTCGCGATCCTAGCAGGAGATACGCCTGAGACCCTCGCAGCGCGGGTTCTCATCGCTGAGCACCAGCTTTATCCGCGCGTGCTCGCCGCTTACGTCGCGCGCGAGACGTCGCCCGATCACCTCACTGCCCAAGTCCGCGCCCGTGCACTCGCCTTGCCGCAATCCGACGAAAGAGTGTCGCACGGCATGCCCTGCTTTGGCGTGCTTAAGGGCAAGAAATTTGCCTATGTCAGCCATGATCATCACGGCGACGGAAAGACGGCGCTGTTGGTCAAGATCAGCGGCATCGATGAGCAGGCGATGCTCATCGAGCAGGATGGCGAGCGCTATTATCGCCCCGCCTATTTTGGGGACGGCTGGATTGGAATCCGGCTCGATCTTGGCGACAATGACTGGGACAGCATCAGCAACCGTTTGAAGACAAGCTGGGAAGCCAGTGCGCCCAAGAGCGTGATGCGAGCTGTAAACATCGCAGACACATTTTAGCGCTGCCCAAAGCGCGTCTGGGTTTTCGCACCGTGTAGGCGTCGCGCTTACTGCCGCATATGCCCGCAGCAGCAAAATCCCGCATGTCCTACGGAATCGTCGGGAGGGGGGTAAAGAGCGCGCTGGTGGCCCTATTTTGCTCTTTGGCTACCCTGGTAGCAAAAAGACAAAATAGGACCTCAATGGCCCGCTTACGAGGCCTCAGCGGCATTCAAACTCACGCCCGGTCATGCTCAGCGCTCCGGACGGCTAGAAATGGTTCTAACGCTTTTTAACCGACGATCTCTTCTGGCTTGAAGAAATAGGCAATCTCAATCGCCGCGTTCTCGTCGCTATCCGAACCGTGCACCGAATTGGCTTCAATCGACTCAGCAAGTTCTTTGCGGATCGTTCCAGGCTCAGCATTCTCAGGATTGGTCGCGCCCATGATGTCACGGTTGCGTTGCATCGCATTTTCACCTTCAAGAACTTGCACGACGACCGGGCCGGAAATCATGAAGCTCACAAGATCATTAAAGAAGGGCCGCTCAGCGTGAACCGCGTAAAAGCCTTCGGCTTGCGCCTTGCTCATCTGGATGCGCTTGGACGCGATGACGCGCAGGCCGCCGTCTTCAAGCATTTTGGTGACGGCGCCGGTAAGGTTGCGGCGCGTTGCGTCGGGCTTGATGATTGAAAATGTACGTGTACCGGCCATGACTGGTCGTCTCCATGATTAGACAAAAGGTTTGGGATTGGCCGCGCGTCTAGCGCCAAGCGCCCGACATCGCAAGGCCCCGCACCCAAACCCCATCGACGCGTGATAAACAGGGCGCTACGATGCTTTAAACAGGAGGCTGGAAATGTTGCGGCGCTTTTTGATGATCCTTACCGGCATAGCCTTTTTGGTTTCAGGCGGCATGTCGTTTGGCGGACGACCTGTTGCACCCGCCACGCGCGACCGCATTGAAAATGAGCAGCAATTCAATGCCCTCGCCCGCACGATTTCTGTCGGTCGCTATGCGAGCTTTCCGCAGATGATGTTTGTCATCGATCGACAAGCGGCGAAGGGACGCACCGTGCATTTCGTCAATTCAAAAACCTACGCATTTCATATCGACTATATTCTGCGCACCTATCTTTCCGTGCAATCAATCGATGCGCTTTATGAAGCGAGCTATTTTGATCCGCATCGCCGCTTTTTGCTCGGTTCAATTGTTTTTTACCCAAGCCTCAAGCGCTACGGCGTTGAGTTTTGGGAAGGCGACAAGCTAACGGCCCCGCTCCTTGATGAAACGTTTCGCCTCCTCCAGCCGCTCTTTCCCAAGCCGCTGGCCTTTAAGCCCAATTCTGCGTCGCAAAATGATGTCGCTGAAACGATGCCCGCACTGCCGAAAATCGACCCCAACCAAGTCTATGCGAGCCGCGACGTGCTCGTTCTCAATCCTGGCAAGGCGACTGGTCGACTGCGGATATTGCAGCGGATCGAACCCGACTCTGCGCTCAGGCGTGGCGACATTGTGATCCTCGACGAGGCACCCTTACAAATGTCCCCCGTCGCCGGGATCATCACCACCGAATTTTCAACGCCGCTTTCGCACGTCAATCTATTGGCGAAAAGCTGGCGCATCCCCAATGGATTCCGCCGTAATGCAGCGCAGGATTTTGCGGCGCTCAACAATCGAATGGTCGTCATGACGGCGGGAGACAAGGGGATCAGCCTGCGCCTCGCAACCGCAAAGGAAGTCGCGGCAGCCGAACGCATCGCCGCGCAAACGTCCGTCAAAATCGCGCGTGCTGACCTCAGCTTTCGCGGGTTTCCGAGCCTTGAAGAACAGCGTGCAAGCGATGTCATCCGCACAGGGGCCAAAGCCGCCAATCTAGGCGAAGTCGCCAGCCGCATCCGCACAATGGTCTCTGTTGATTTTAAAGTGCCGCCAGGATTCAGCATTCCCTTTGCCTATTATGCTGATTTCGTGGCGGCCAATCACCTCGATACCGACATAGACGCTGTGATCAACGATCCGCAGGTGCAGAGCGACCCGATCATCCGCAGGGCGCGGCTCAAGGCCTTGCGCGAACGGTTTGCGCAGGCACCCTTTGATGCAAACTTGCTCCGCCTTCTGGCCGCGCGACGCGATATGATTATTGGCGACGGAGGCGTTTTTGCACGAAGCTCAACCAACAGCGAAGACTTGCCAGGGTTCAACGGCGCGGGGCTCTATACCAGCGTGCCCAATGTCATCGGTGACGCCGCTTTGGCAGCGGCCGTTAAAACAGTTTGGGCCTCTGTTTGGAACGACGCCGCGTTTGACGCGCGTGCAGCGGCTGGGATTACCCACAAGAGTGTGATGGCTGCGGTCCTCATTCAACGCGGAATGAACGCCGACGCTGCGGGAGTGATGATTACCGAGAACCCGTTTGAACCCTCCGAATACGGCGCGATCTTTATCAATGCCAAACGCGGTCTCGGCATTCGTGTCGTTGAGGGGCGCAAGGTCGCTGAACAGCTGCTTTACCGGCCAGACCCTGAATCCATTCAAGTCCTGACACGCTCGACCGACGACACAAAGCTTATCTTTGATGCGAGCGGCGGCGTGCGCGAACAACCGGTCGAACCAGGCCGAGCCGTCCTCACCGATGCTATCGCGCGTCGCCTCGCCAAAGTCGGTGCGCTCATTGAGCATATGTTTGCGGGCAAGCCGCAAGACATTGAGTGGCTGATCATTGGAGAGGCGATCTATGTCGTCCAATCGCGGCCCTATCTGCGCGGAAATTAGGCGCGACACCTATTCGCTGCGGAGCGCCTCGATAGGCGAAAGACGCGAAGCCCGAATGGCGGGATAGCCGCCGAAAACGAGGCCAATCGTTGCCGAAAATGCCAGCGCAAAAAGCGTGATGCCCGCTCCAATCGGCGCGGTGAGCCCGCCAGCATATTTTTCAATTACGCCT
>JBEGTP010000181.1:0-5932 GCA_041179365.1 Pseudomonadota bacterium | reverse complement strand
GCACGGCGTCGCGCGCGATGTGGTTGAAAACTCAGTCTTGACCGAAACGGGCTGGTTCAACCAAGCCGTGCTACAAAAGGCGGTTGCAGATCACAAAGCGGGCTTGGTCGACCACGGGCGCTTGCTTTGGCAGTTGGTGATGCTCGAAAAATCTCTCAAACGCCTCTTTGCTTAATTCGTTGGATACTTTGCCTCGACGAAATAGAGGCCGTCGGGCGGCGCATTATAGGCCAAAGCGGCGCGGTCCCGCGCTTCCAAGGCTTCCTTAAGATCGTTTGCCGTCCATTTCCGCAACCCCACAAATTGAAGGCAGCCCACCATCGAGCGCACTTGATGATGGAGGAAGGATTGCGCCTTGGCTTCAATCTCTATCTCATCGCCGAAGCGGCGCACAGACAAGAGATCGAGCGACTTGTGGGGGCTCAGCGACTGGCAATGGGCCGAACGGAAGGTCGTGAAATCGTGATGCCCCACTAAAATCTGCGCCGCTGCGTGCATTGCTTCATGGTCAAGCTGTTCCGTCACCCGCCACGCCCGCCCTTGATCGAGCGCGAGCGGCGCGCGGCGGTTGACGATCCGGTAAACATAGCGCCGCGACAAGCAGGTAAAACGCGCATGCCAATCAGGCGCCACTTCAGCGCAAGCGAGCACAGAAATCGGCGCGGGCCGCAGTTTCGCATTCAACCCCTCCATCAGGCGAAACGGCGTGATCGTGCGCTGGATGTCGAGATGAGCAACCATCGCCTCGGCATGAACACCTGCATCGGTGCGCCCAGCGGCAAAGGCGACAACATCTTCCAGCGTGATGGCCTTTGCGGCCTGCTCTAGCGCGGCTTGCACCGTTGGGCCATTGGGCTGGCGCTGCCAGCCCATATAGCCGCGCCCATCAAACTCGATTGTCAGGCGGAACCGTGTCATCTGAGCTTGGTGCCGATAGAGACGGCGAGACCACGGAGCAGATCGGCGGTTGGCATCGCTGATTTTCCTGCGCGTTGGACGAGCGTTGGGCGAATTGCGCCGGGATTACAGGCGATGGTAAAATGCGCATCGACCACGGTCGCGGGGGGCTGGCCATTGCTCGGATCGGAGGGCGGAAGCACATCGGCTGCAAGGATGCGGACGCGCTCGCCGGTCAATTCGCACCAGGCAAGCGGCGCAAAGGCGCGAATTTGCCGCTCAACTTGCGGTGCGCTGAGCAGAAAATCGAGATGGCTCTCGCTCTTGTCGATCTTGGCAGCATAGGTCGCGCCGCCCGGCTGTGGCACGGGAGGGTAAGAGGTCAAGGCCGCGAGAACATCGACGAGCAGCTTGGCCCCGCTTTCTGAGAGTTCACGTGTCAGCGCCGGGGCCGTTTTCGTGCCAATGGGGACCTCAATTTTGGCGCGCATGGGCCCGGTGTCGAGCCCTGCCTCCATATCCATGATCGTAATGCCCGTCACAGCGTCGCCCGCAAGGATTGCGCGCTGAACCGGCGCTGCGCCCCGCCAGCGCGGTAGCAGCGACCCATGGACATTGATGCAGCCCAGTGTCGGCGTGTCAAGAATGGCTTGCGGCAAAATCAGGCCATAAGCCGCGACGACGGCAAGATCGGCGCGGTGCGCGGCAAAGGCAGCTTGAGCCTCGTCGCTCTTCAAGCTGATCGGCGTGAAGACGGGAAGGGCGAGCGCCGCAGCGCGCTGATGGACAGGAGAAGGCGTCGCAATCATTTTGCGTCCCGCAGGCCTTGGCGGTTGGGAATACACCGCACACACATCATGGCCCGCCGCGACAAGGGCATCGAGGCTCGGGACGGCGAATTCGGGTGTTCCCATGAAAATGATACGCATTTTTTCGCACTCGCGCTTGGCAGGGGGTATTGCAAGCCCCTATCAGCGTTGGGATGGCATCGTTTGAAATTGAAACTCTCGCACAAGCGCTCGCGCGGCTTCCCGGATTGGGGCCGCGTTCGGCGCGCCGCGCTGTGCTGCATCTCTTGAAACGGCGGGAAACGGCGCTTGTACCGCTGCTTCGGGCGCTTGAAAATGTCAGCGAAAAGCTCGCGACCTGCAATCTCTGCGGCAATGTTGATACAACGAATCCGTGCGGCATTTGTGATGATCCGCGCCGGGATGCACGGATGCTCTGCGTTGTTGAGGATGTTCCCGACCTTTGGGCGCTTGAACGGTCCCGGCTCTTTCCGGGGAAGTTTCATGTTCTTGGCGGGCGACTTTCGGCGCTTGAAGGCATTCGGCCTGAGGATTTGAATATCGCAAGCCTCCTTTCACGGATTGCCGAAGGCGGGATCGACGAGGTCGTGCTCGCGATGAACGCGACGCTCGAAGGGCAAACAACGGCGCATTATATTTCGGAACGGCTCGAAAATGCACCAGTGCGCATCACACAATTGGCACACGGGCTCCCTGTCGGTGGTGAGCTAGACTATCTTGATGATGGCACATTGGCGCAAGCGCTGCGGGCGCGCCGTCCGATGACATGAGCTTGGGTGCCTTGACCCAGAAGGCGCGACTTCCTACCTGAGGCGTATGTCCATTCTCCCAATCATTGAAGCGCCAGATCCGCGTCTCAAAACCATTTCAACGCCTGTCGACACGGTCGACGACGCGCTGCGCGCCTTCATCGGCGATATGCTCGAAACCATGTATGATGCGCCGGGCATTGGCTTGGCTGCGATCCAAGTTGGAATGCCAAAGCGCGTCTTGGTCATTGACCTTCAGGAAAAAGATGAGGAAACCGGAGAAACTATCCGGGATCCGTTGGTTTTTATCAATCCGGAGATCCTCGAAGAATCCGAAGAGCTGACCGTTTACAACGAAGGCTGTCTGTCGGTTCCCGAGCAATATGCCGACGTGGCGCGGCCATCGGTGATTAAAGCGCAATGGCTCGACGCGGATGGGAACAAGCATGTCGAACAGATCGATGGGCTGCTGGCGACCTGCCTTCAGCATGAAATGGATCACCTAGAGGGCATCCTTTTCATTGATCATCTTTCAAAGCTGAAGCGCGATATTTTGCTGAAAAAGCTCGTCAAATTGCGGCGGGCTGCTTGATTTAAAGTTTTCGCTTTCCTACTTAATATGTTCCAATTATGTTCTAAGGATGATGTTGAGCGATTCGCCCTTCCTCCTTGCCTTTTTAGGCCTCGTCCTGACCGCTTTGGGCGGTCTTGTTGGCTGGCTGAGCGGCGCGAGCGGGGCCGGTGCACTGAGGGTTGAGCGCGATTTGCATCTCGCCAATTTCCGCAAGGCGATCAGTGACCTTGAAGCGACGGTGCGCGAGCGTGATACCGCAAAAGCAGCCCTTGCTGGGCTAGAGGCGCAATCTGGCGCGCGCGAAGATTCGTTTCAGGCGCAGTTGGCGGGGCTCATGGCCGCGAAAGATGCCCTTGCCGCACAATTTGCAGAAGTGGGCGGCAAGATCCTCGGCGAAGCGCAGACGGCGTTTCTTGAGCGCGCTGAGCAGCGGTTCAAACAGTCAGAAGAGATTTCGGGCGAGGGGTTGAAGGCACTGCTTGGTCCGGTCAATGAGCGTCTGCAGCGCTATGAAGAGGCCGTTGGCAAAATTGAGGCGGAGCGGCGCGATACGTACGGCGAACTCAAAGGCTTGATGACCTCGATGCATGCCGGGCAAGAGCAAGTGAAGGCAGAGGCCGCTAAGCTCGGCAATAGCCTGCGCAACGCCCCTAAGGCGCGCGGGCGCTGGGGCGAGCAACAATTGCGCAACGTGCTCGAAACATGCGGCCTCTCTGAACACAGTGACTTTCAGACCGAAGTCAGCGTGGAGGGTGCGGAAGGGCGCTTGCGCCCCGATGTCATTATCCGCATTCCTGGCGGACAAAATCTGGTGATAGACGCCAAAGTGTCGCTCAATGCCTATCAGGATGCGTTTGAGGCGGTCGAGGATCCGATCCGCACGGGGCATCTTGCTGCGCACGCCGCGGCGATGAAGGCGCATGTGAACGCGCTCGGGGCAAAGGCGTATTGGAACCAGTTTGAGGCCGCGCCCGATTATGTGATCATGTTTGTACCCGGCGAACATTTTCTCTCCGCCGCGTTGGAGCATGATGCGAGCTTGTGGGATTATGCCTTTGAAAAACAAGTTCTTTTGGCGACGCCGACAAATTTGATTGCGATTGCGCGGACTGTGGCTGCGGTTTGGCGACAAGAGCGATTGGCCGATGATGCGCGCGAAATCGCGGCGATCGGCAAGGAGCTCTACGCGCGCCTTGCCACGATGGGGGGGCATGTGGGGCGCGTCGGGCGCAATCTTGATACGGCGGTTTCGGCCTATAATGCGCTTGTCGGAAGCCTCGAAAGCCAAGTGCTGACGCAGGCGCGGCGCTTTGAGGATTTGAATGTCGATACAGGCGCAAAACCGATTGAGCCATTGCCCATCGTTGAGCAAAACACCCGGCCTTTGGTCAAATTGGTCGCGTCCTCGGGCGAGGGCGGAGAGTGAGCCACAGCACGAATTACACCGATACTTTTATCAGCGTTGCGCCTGACTATCGTCTGGGCATCGCCGTGATACCCGAAAAACCAGGTTCAGTCGCCAAGCGCCAATATGATTTGTTGATCGCGGCGCCCTATACGATGACGAGCGATGATCTGCTCTTTTCGGTTTACGCGCAGCGCCAAGCCATTCCCATCGCCCAGCAATCCGAAGCGCGCGCGCAGTTTTTTGCTAAGCCCCAAGCCTGCCTAAGGGCCTCTCCGCTGGCAAAGACCCATGGCTGGGGCCTTCATCATGACGGCGAAGGGCGGGTTGCGCTTTGTGCGCGCGAGTCGCCCGATTATGCGCGCTTTTTGTCGGGCAAAGCGGGGGAAATTGTGGCGGCGATGCGGAGCAAGCGCGCTTAGCGCCGTTGATTGAGCACTTCATACGCCATGACAGCGCACGCCATCGCCGCGTTGAGGCTATCGGCCTTTCCCATCATTGGCATTTTGACGAGGAGATCGCATTCGGCCTCAAACGCTTCGGGCAGGCCCTGCGATTCATTGCCAATCAGCAAAAAAACGGGGGCGGTGTAGCGCGGCGCTTGATAATCTTGTGTCGCCTTGAGGCTCGTACCGACCAATTGGCCCGGCCCGGCGCGAAGCCACGGCAAAAAATCATCCCACCGCGCAAGGGTTAGTGTTTGGGTAAAGAGCGCGCCCATGCTCGCGCGCACGGCTTCCACCGAAAAAGCGTCGGTGCAGTCATCAATCAAAATCAAGCCGCCCGCGCCTACGGCGTCACCTGTTCGTAAGATCGTCCCCAAATTACCAGGGTCCCGCAAGCGTTCTGCAACAATCCAGATGTCGGCCTGCCCGCGATCAATCTCGCTCAGCGGCGTCAGGCATTCCTTGTAAACGCCGAGCACCGCACCTGGATTATCCTTGCCAGAAATTTTGGCTAAAAGATCGGGACTTGTCACATACACATCGCCGCCGGCGGCCTCGGTTGCGGCCACTAATTTTTTAACCAGCGGATGCGCGGCACTTTCGGGCGCATGCCAGATCATCACCGGCAAATGTCCCGCATCGAGCGCCTCGGTTAAAATGCGCAGGCCTTCAGCGAGAAACAGGCCCTCGGCTTTACGATGTTTTTTGTCGCGCAGCGCGCGAACGCGCTTGAGCAGGGGGTTTGAAAAGCCGGTAATAGTCTGCGCCATTGCGGCTCTAATCCTCGCCGAACTTTGCCTCGACGAGTTCGATCAGCGTATTCACAGCCGATTCCGCGCCCGCACCTGTAGCGCTGATCGTAATCGTGTCACCAATCGCTGCGCCCAGCATCATCAGCCCCATGATTGACGTGCCAACGACGCTATTGCCATCTTTCACGACATTGACTTGCGTTCCAAGGCCGCTCGCGATGGTGACAAATTTTGCGCTCGCGCGGGCATGCAGGCCTCTCACATTGGCGATTGTGACTGTCCGCGTGACTTCGCTCATGC
>JBEGTP010000180.1:0-3441 GCA_041179365.1 Pseudomonadota bacterium | reverse complement strand
CATTGACCCGTGCCCAGAAGCGATCAAACTCAGGCGACCCCGGTGAGCGTGAACCGAAATGCCCCGGGACGGCAGCCGGGCGGATCGCCAGCAAACGGCAACCGCGTTCCAGCAGCCAATCGAGTTCCGCACAGGCCAGATCAACATCGGCGAGCGAGACATAGCCAACCGGGAACAATCGGTCTTGATAGTGGAAGGTCCATTCATCATGCGTCCAGGCGTTGAGCGAATGGATCACCGCTGCCATTGCTTTGAGATCATAACCCATCCGGCTTTCAATCGTGGAGGCGAGCGTCGGGATGATCAGCTGGGCGTGGATATTTTGTTTGTCGAGCAGCTTAAGCCGCGCGGCGGGATCGCTAAATTCTGGCTGATAGCGCAGTGCGTCACCCGTTATTTCGCGTAGAGACAGTCCCTCGGGATTATCCGCCCTAAACCATTTTTCATGGCTTCCGGGGGCCGCTACAACCGCGAAGGTGGGGTTGGGAATATAATCGCTGATATGTCCGCCAATGGCGAGCTTTGTTCGCCCCTCGATCTGCACATATTGGAAATCCTTATGATATTCGCGCGGCAAATGGCGACGGAACGTATCTTCGGTTTCATAAATATGCCCGTCGGCATCATAGATGGGATAGGGAAGCGTCCGCGTTTCCTGCGCAACGTCCATCACTTCGATAACTGCCATCGTCATTCTCCAATTCGAATATTGCTAACTTGCTTATTTGTTCAGCGTGCAGGTGCCGCAACGCGCGCGCGCATAATCGCCTGCAAAAGCGGATCACCCGATGCTTGCTCGATGATTTCATTCACCCGAGGTTGCGGTTTCCCAAAGCGCGCCGAGAGGCATCCAGTGAGCACACTAACCAATTCAATCTCCCGCGCGCGCATCACTTCGCTGATACCGCCAATGCCAATAACCAGCGGTTGCCCCCCCATTGGGCCCGGCAAGGGAGCGGCGATCATGCCACCGCCACGCGTCACCATATCGCACGAGAAGGCATAGCCCTTTTCACGCGTGTGATTTACGTGTTCCATCACATCAGCCAGTTTGACGAGAGGCTTTCCGTCTTCTGTTTCGGCATTGACGCGCATCACGATTCGCCTGATTTCATGATCCGTCAGTGTGCTGAGCATCGCAAAGCCAGAAACGGACGCCGCGATTGGTCGTGTCGTACCAAGTGTAACGTGCAAGCGCGCGGCGCTGGTCGCCTGAATGAGGTGGATATACTGCACAAAAAGCCCGTTGCGCGTCGCGAGGATGATCGTATCACCAGTTAACTCGTTCAGTTCTTTCATCAGTGAAATTACCGAGCCTTCGGATACAAAATCAGAATTGACCCAACTACCTAGCAGCGCAACGCGGTGTGACGTTACATAAGTCCGTTTATACCGATCATAATCGAGATATCCGAGCGCGACCAAGCTGCGGAGGAGCGCGGACGTTGAACTTTGAGGATAGCCGAGCGTATCTGCCACCTCCATCACGGTCGCTGGTTGCTGAACATCATCAAAATACTCAAGGATCTCAAGCACCCGCCCAGCCGATTTAACCGTTTTCTGAGCGACAGGAAGCGGCTCCCGAATGCGTGGGCGCTGAACAACTGAACGGTTTTGCACGGCGCGACTCCTAGTAATGGTCTACCCCTTGACGTTACCATGCGCGGCCGAAATTGAAATCTCATATGTGATGCGTTTCGGCCTAGATTTTACCAAGCCTATCACACTTATATTTTATGGCGTGTGCCATTGCGCCTCGATTGGGTCCGTCACATAATCTTGACATGCAGGTTCGTTTTCCAAAATGGGATTTTTCCGGACTCCGCGCACATTGGGCGCCGCACCAGGAATTTGCCCAAATCTACAATGCGGCGTCGACTGTGCCTGCCTATATAGAGCCCTATTTGCTGAAGGTTATGCGGATCGCAAAGGCTAAGATTGACCCCTCCAACGCCGAATTGCACGGCAAGCTCGACATTTTCATCAAGCAGGAAATGCAGCACTGCAAGCTACATCTAGCCTTCAACAAAGCCATTCGCGCCGATGGCTATGAAGGAATGCTCCCGCTCGAAAAAGCGTATGAAGCTGATTATGATCGGTTTTTGAAAACGAAATCACTGCGTTTCAATCTTGCCTATTCGGAAGGGTTTGAAGCGATGAGCGCGATTGCTGTCACCAATTTCTTCGAAGAATTTGATGAATTTATGGTTGGTGCTGACCCACGCGCCGTGGCGATCTGGAAATGGCATCTTGCCGAGGAATATGAACACCGCGAGGTCGCGTTTGATGTTTATCACGCGCTTTACGGAAACAGCGTGTTTGCTTGGGCATACCGGCTCTACGGCTTCTACTGTGCGATTACGCATATCCGCAAGCACACGATGCGTGTCGCCGCGTATCTGCTTGAAGTGGATCGCAAGGCAATGAGCGCGGAAGAACGCTTAGCTTCAATCGCGCGGCAAAAAGTTGTAGCATCTGCCACTTCAAGGCGCGCCAAAGAACATCTGAAGGCCATTATTTCTTGGAACTATAATCCCGCAGCGCGTCCAGCACCGCGCGGTGTACTGGCCTTGCTTGATAAAATGTCTGACGAGATGGCCAAACCTGCATGAATGATAGCCCGCTGAAGGTTGAACGCGACGGCGCGGTCATCATCCTGACGCTCAACGCGCCCGAACGGCGCAATGGGATCGTGCCTGCACTTATCGACGCTATGTTGGCGACGATGAAAGACATTAATGCTGATACATCGATAAGCTGCGCGATCCTGACCGGCGCAGATCCCGCCTTTTGTGCAGGTGGAAACCTCAAAGGCATGTACGCGCGGGAAGGCGTTTTCGGTGGCAGTGCAGAGGAACGAAAACGCTATTATAGTGAAGGCATTCAGCAATTGACGCTCTCGCTAACCAGTGTTGAAGTGCCCGTGATCGCCGCCGTCAATGGGCCAGCAATTGGTGCGGGGCTTGATTTCGTAACGATGTGCCCCATCCGCATAGCCTCAGAACGCGCAACATTTGCAGAAAGTTTCATCCAGCTCGGCATGGTTTCGGGAGATGGCGGTGCTTGGCTCCTTCCGCGTGCGATCGGCGATTCAGCGGCTGCAGAAATGACGCTGACCGGCGATATTATTGATGCGGAGGCCGCCCGTGCGTGCGGCATTGTCTCGCGGGTCGTGCCGCACGAAGTGCTGCTTCAGACTGCGCTAGATATTGCGGCGCGGATCGTCCGCCACCCTCCCGCTGCAATCCGTCAGAACCTAATGCTTCTACGAGCATCCCGTCGCCTTGATTTGGCCGAAGCGCTTGATTTAGCCTCAACACTGCAGGCTAATATCCAGCAAACTGCCGATCATTATGAAGCCATTTGTGCCGCTGTTGAAAAGCGACCTGCTGTGTACACCGGCGCATGAACAAAACGAGCAACGCGTTCTCTGGACGCATC
>JBEGTP010000179.1:0-2608 GCA_041179365.1 Pseudomonadota bacterium | reverse complement strand
CTTGTTTTCCGTAACAGCTTCAAAGACATTCGCTATGCGCTCGATACGCTCAACAAAACCGGCACGCGCTATGAGTTTGAATGTTATGATACCGCGCACCTCCATAACCTCTACTATTTTTGGCAAGAAGGCTTGGTTCAAGGGCCGCTCTTTATCCAGACATGTTTCGGCTTGCTTGGTGGAATTGGTTCGCACCCTGATGAGGTGATGCATATGAAGCGCACTGCAGACCGGCTGTTTGGCGATCATTATCGTTGGTCAGTTTTGGCAGCGGGCGCCGCGCAGATGAAAGTGGCCGCGATGGCCGCATCGATGGGTGGGCACGTCCGCGTGGGCCTAGAGGACTCGCTCTGGCTCGGGCGGGGCCAGCTCGCCAAGACCAATGCGGACCAAGTGTCGCGCGTGCGTCAGATCATCGAAGGCTTGGGCTTGGAAGCGGCGACCCCGGATGAGGCGCGTGAAATCTTGTCGCTAAAGGGCGGCGACAAGGTAGGATTTTGAAGATGAACGCCCCCGAACTCTCTCAGTTTCGTCTCGAATTGCAGGACAATGGTCTTGTCCATCTGGTGTTTGATTGTCCGAACAGGACGATGAACGTCTTTTCGAATACGGCCATTCACGAACTCGGGGCCTTCGCAAAGTGGCTGCCGACCTCTGATGTAAAGGGTGTTATCATCCGGTCGGGTAAGGCTTCCGCATTTTGTGCTGGCGCTGATCTAAACGAGCTGGGTGTTGCCTATGAAATGATAATGGCAACGTCCGCTGCCGAGCGTTTTAACTTGGCCTATGACCATTTCTTTCCGCTGAGCGCGGCATTGCGGGCGATGGAAGTTTCGGGAAAGCCCGTCGCGGCGGCAATCGCGGGGCTGGCACTTGGCGGTGGGTGTGAACTGGCGCTTGCGGCGCACTACAGGGTTATGGTCGATGATCCCAAGGTTGCGATGGGCTTGCCCGAATCGCTCGTCGGACTTCTGCCCGGGGCTGGCGGAACTCAGCGACTGCCGCGCTTGATCGGCGTGGAAGCAGCGCTGCCTCTCCTGCTGGACGGCGCGCGCCTTTCAGGAAGGGCTGCGCTTGACGCGGGGCTGATCGATGCGCTGGCGGCGGCTGGCGACGAAGTACAGGCGGCAGAGCAATGGGCGCTTTCGGCAACGGATAGTCAGTCGTTGTGGGACAAAACGGACTGGGTGGCGCAACCAATGCCGTCACTCATCAAGCGGCGTGCAGACGCGGACCCCCATAATCCGGCACTGGCTGCAATCCTCAACTGCATAGAATTTGGCTATCCCCAGTGCTTCGACGGCGCGATCCGCAGCGAGATGGCGATTTTTGCCCACCTGATCCAGCGCCCAGAGCCACGCAACATGATCCAGACATTATTTCTCGGCAAAACAGATTATGACCGCGCCGCACGCAAAGCCGCATTGCCAGCGTTCATCGCTGCCGCCGTGGAAGCTGCGAAAGCTGCGGGAGACGCGCCAAAAGATGTCAGCGCCGCAATGGCACCGTGGGTTGACCGATCCTTTGAAGAGCGACGCATGGCCGACTATGCCATCGTCAGCCAGACCAGCTTCCCCTATTGGCTGGGTGGGCCCTTCACTTTCCGGGAACGGGGTTTTTCCTGAGCGTCGCGGTGGATATAGTTCAGCAATGCTTTGGTCCGAAGTAGGCTGAAAAAATCAATCATGAGGCGCATACCAGCCTGAAACAGGGCTGCGGCGGCCTGTTCGTCAATCTTGCCTTCAACCAGTTCTAGGAAGAGCCCGGACTCCCTTTTTGCTACAATTTCGGCGGGCACTTTGTAGAAGGTCAAGATATCCGGGGTGAAGCCGAGTTCTTCGGTGTACCCCGCCGCGCGCATCTCTCCCCAGATTGTTACAAGGCGGCTGTCCGTTACACTCAATGAGGGTCCTTTTCGCGTCGGGATGATGTCGATCAGTCCGAGGCGTTCAAACGCGCGGGCGTCATCTTCGGCATGGGGCCAGACTTTGACGAGCGAGGCAATCGAAACCTGCCGATCATCGACACCAACCCGCGTGGCGACGAGCGTTTCCAGATTTTGAAACGCCCCTGCTTCGACCCGCCGCGCGCCTTGTTGACCGTTCAACACGTCCTTGATTTGATTGAGCGTCAGTCCCGAATCACGTTGCAGATCGCGCACTGCGAGGATCGCTGTCACATGGCTTTCGTCATAATCGGCAACATTATGCTTTGGCCGCAGCGGCTCTGGCACCAGCTCATTGCGCAGATAAACGCGGATAGTCTCCCGATTGAGCCCGGTTCGGGTTTCCAATTCACGCATCTTCATGGGGCGAAGCGTTAGCGGGCTTGTTCCGGCTTGCGAAGTGAGAAAATGCGTATATAGTCTACGCATAAATAGGATGAGGGTCGCGTGATGGATTATCTACGTTACTATATAGCGGTGCTGCTGCCGGCTATCGTTGGCGCAAGCTTTTTAATCGGCGGAAACGCTGTGCTGATTGGAATCGCGAGCTTTCCGATCTTGGGCCTGATCGATGGGCTTTTGCCCAACGATATGGCGCCGCGTAAAATCAGCAACAAAGCCCTTGCCGAAATTCCCGTTTGGTTTTGCGCCCTTGGCACTCCG
>JBEGTP010000178.1:0-4450 GCA_041179365.1 Pseudomonadota bacterium | reverse complement strand
GCCGGCGTCGCGGGCACCATTCTGGCGGCCTATGCCTCGATGCTGGGCGAGCAAATGCTCCCTTATCTCCTTGCCGCAAGTTTCATGTCGGCCCCCGGCGGCATTCTGATGGCGAAACTGATGATGCCCGACGATCCGGCTGATCGCGGCAAGGAACCCGTGGTTGAGGGTGAAATCGGCTTTGGCGATGAAAAACCGGCGAACATCATCATGGCAGCGGCAGAAGGCGCGCAAACCGGCGTCAAGCTCGCGGTTGCCGTTGGCGCGATGGTCCTCGCGTTCGTTGCGCTCGTCGCGCTGGCAAACGGCATTTTAGGCGGCATCGGCACGCTGCTTGGCTATCCCGGCGTAACCTTCCAATCCATACTCGGCACGCTCTTTGCGCCGCTGATGTACCTCCTCAACGTGCCGTGGAATGAGGCGCAACAGGCCGGGGGCTTCTTTGGCACGAAGCTCGTCATCAATGAATTTGTCGCCTTTGGCGATCTCGGCAAGGTCAAAGCAGCGCTTTCGCCCACCACCGTCGCCGTCGTCACATTTGCACTATGCGGCTTTTCCAACTTTAGTTCGATTGCCATCCAAATGGCGGTTACCGGCGGCCTCGCGCCAAACCAGCGGGCAACAATCGCGCGGCTCGGGCTCAAGGCCCTGCTCGCGGGAAGCCTTGCCAATCTGATGAGCGCGGCGCTCGCGGGGCTTCTTGTTGGCTAAGCGACCGCGCTGAGCTTATCGAACGGCACCGCTGCGCAGAAGCTTTGGCACCAGCGTGAGGGCCGCGATGAGAGGCCAGCGTCGCTGCCACGGCCTGATCTCAATCTTCGTCCCCGCGTGACGATTTATCTTCCACGCCAGATAGTCAATCCCGCCTGAAAAGGTGACACTTGCTTTGGCGAGCCGGAGAACTGAGAGCCATTTTCCGTGCCGTTGCAGCTTTTTCCAGCGGGCTTGGGCTGACGCTGCGGAAAGCGGGAACGCCGCGCTTGGAACAGCAGCCGAAAACTGCGCATAGCGCGCCGGATCAGCGTCTACGATTGAGCCCGAGCGGTCTGTGCGCTCGGCCCTGAGTTCAGCCTTGTATGTCTGTGCAAAACCGACCCGCCAAGCATCGAGAGCCTGTGAATTTGGCACAAGCGGACGCGCAAGCGACAACAGTGTTGGCGCGGCTTGCGACACCGCTTCAATCGCTCGCGTCCGTGCGGCATCATCCGCGCTCCATACCAAACGCGTCGGCTGCGCAAAACGCGCCCAGACCGACACGCTGCTCGCCCCAGCTTGGTTGAGTGCTGCAAAATCAGCCTCGCTCAAAACGGCGTATTTCGCCGCAAGGCCCCCTGCTGCAAAGGGAAACACATTGGGCGGGATCAGGCGATTGGCCGCACGAAGCCAACGTTTCTGATAGGCCGACGGGTAATCGGAGACGATCAGGTAAAAATCGAGCATCAAGCCATCGAGTTGCTGCTCACGCAGGCACGAACCGTAAAACAAAACCGCGCGTGACGCCGTGCCGTATTGATCGGCGAGGTGCTGCGCGAGCAGCGAGACCTGAGGATCAACCGGCTGCGAAACTTCGTCCGTCACCAGCGCGGTGAGCGCAGTCATGCCGCCAATCGGAGGAAGGGCATTGGCAAGGTGGACCGCAGTACGATGGGATGCCCCGTGACCGCACAGAACGTCTCGCCATCCAAAACGATGTTGGCGCGCTCGCTTTCAATGCGAATGATGTCGCCGTGCTCGATATGAACGCCGTTCACAGGCTTCTGCCCCAGCTTCCCAATAACACCCGCCCACAGCGCACTAAAGAGTGCCTTTGCCGAACGCTCAACCGCAAGCAGCTTCATCCCCATGTTTTCGCGGTGCTGGAGTCGGCTGCTGAGAAGCATTTTTTCAAGCGTGGTCACAATCAAAAAGGCGAAGCGGCGCGGCTCTTCACCGCTCCTGATGAGCGATACATGCACGGGGCTTGGCCTCGGGGGCAAATATTTGCCGCGTACGTTGAACAGTAAAGCGAAGAGGACCACCGCACCCGCGACAAAATGGCTCAGGCCGTTAGGCAGGCCAAGCGGATAGATGGTGTTGCGGCAATAAAGGATCGTATCCGCAAATCCTGCGCCGCCTAAAAACATGCCCAAAACCGGTCGGTTATCACGATCGCCTTTTGAAAGGGCGATCATTTCGCGCTGGACAATATGGTCTTGCAACCCCGTCTCTGCCAATTCCAGAATCCGCTCAAGCGCCGCGATCGGATCCCCAGTCACACCGAGATCAAGTGCGATCAAATTTGTCTTTCCGTTGGGCAGAACGGCGACAGGCGGCGGAAATTTGCCAAAGTGGCCGCCGTGATAAAGCTCGGTCAAAACATGCTGCACCGTTCCATCACCACCGTTGACGATGAGGACCTTGGGCTTCACCCGCGCGATTGATTCAAGGGCCTCTGCGATATGTTCAGCGTTTTCAAGCTCATAGTGAAAGACATCGGCGCGGTGCGCGCAAAAATTCCTGATGTGCGGCAGCATGGCGATGTTGCCGGTAGAGCCGGGGTTTGACAATAAGGCCACTAAAGCCATCAAATTTGCCCTTGCTCTAGAGGGATCAACTCAAAAATAACGCACCTGGATCGGCACCACAGTTGTTCCGCTACCAACGCTTACTTGCACTTGCTTGGCGGGCGGCTTCCGCTTGAAAATGACATCCAACAGCGAGACCTTTGGATTGCCAGAAACGCCGCCACCATCGGCGCGGTCGGTTTTGCCATTATTATTCACATCATGGCGCACATCGACGGCGTAAACACCCGGGCCGGGTACCGGCATGCAAATATCAATGGGACCAGACGCCGGAACCGGAACTTCTATCCGTTTGAGCGCGCGCTTTTTATCAAAATAACTGTCAGGGCTTCCGCCAAAGGTGCGCACACGGACTTTACCAATCCGGGATTGCAAACCGCCAACGCGGACCAAAATAGACGGCACACCTTCGCTGCTACAAAGCGGCGCGGCGGGGCCAAGAATGGTGTGAGCACACAGACTCGCAGGCGCGAGCCCGATCACACTAAGAGCCAACATACTGATACGCACTGTCTTCATCGGTCTTAAACCTTCTTTGCGAAAAATTGCCGTGCCATAAAAATCATGACAGCAGGTTTGCACAAAGGCGCGCCATGGCATATCGGTGCGCCTTCATCAGCCTTAGGTCGTATTTGCGGCCAAATAATGGTCAAAGGTCGGCAACGCCCAAAATAGCTTCATGTTGACATCAATTGACCGATACCTTGCGCGCCTGATCGCGTTGCCGCTGTTTTCAACGCTCATTATCGCTGCGATGTTGCTCGTCCTCGACAAAATGCTCCGCCTCTTTGATTTTGTCGCCTCCGAAGGCGGGCCGGTGAGCGTTGTTTGGCGCATGCTCGCCAATTTATTGCCCGAATATCTTTCTCTCGGCATTCCCATCGGGCTGTTGCTTGGCATCCTTCTGGCGTTTCGAAAGCTTGCCCTCTCTTCAGAGCTCGATGTCTTTTTGGGCGTCGGTCTCAGCTACTGGCGTCTTTTGCGCGTTCCCTTTCTCTATACCTTTGCCCTGGCGTTGGTGAACCTAGCGATTGTGGGCTTTGCGCAGCCCTATTCGCGCTATGCCTATGAGGAATTGCGCTTTGATCTGCGGTCGGGCGCGCTCGGCGCCTCGATCAAAGTCGGCGAGTTCACGAATTTCGGCAAGCGGATGACGATGCGTGTCGAAAAGAGCGAAGATGAAGGGCGGAATCTGACTGGCCTTTTCGTTCGCGCGAAAACCAAGGGCGACAAGTCACTCTCTGTGACGGCAGAGCGAGGCCGTTTTATGCGAACCGATGACCCAGACACGATCATTTTGCGGCTTTCAAACGGCGTGCTCGTGCATGATGCCCCTGGGTATAAGCAACCGCGCGTACTGAGTTTCACGTCGCATGATCTGCCCATTCCGCTCCCGAAGATCGAGGCTTTTCGCGGACGCGGCGGAAAGGACCGTGAGCGGACGATTCCTGAACTCGTAAAAATAGGCTCCGACCCGAAACAGCCTGAAACGTTGCGCAACGAAAGCCTCGCGAATTTTCACTTCCGGTTGGTCGAAGTCGCCATGATGCTCCTCCTGCCGTTGCTCGCGGTTGCCTTGGCAGTGCCACCCAAGCGGTCTGCGTCGGCGCTTGGTGTTTTCCTCTCGATTGTCATGGTCGTCACTTATCATAAGATCAATGAATACGCCCAAGGCATGGGTGCGCTTGGCCGCATCAACCCTGCCTTCGCGCTTTGGATACCGTTTTTCTTTTTCGCTGCGTTGATTTGGTGGATGTACCACACTTTAGCCCATAAGCCCGGGGGGCAGCCGATTGGCGCGCTTGAGCGCGTCTTTGCAAAAATGGGCAGTCGACTCCGCAGCCTTTTCGTCAAACGCGTCTTGCTGGAAGAATAGGCAATGCAGC
>JBEGTP010000177.1:0-3089 GCA_041179365.1 Pseudomonadota bacterium | reverse complement strand
TGGGTGCCGAACGCAAGGACTGCACGGTTGAAGCGGTGCAGCAGCTTGATCCGGGTGCCGCGACGCCGTTCATCGTTACCTTTGAGCAAGGCAAAGGGCGGCATTTCAAGCCCGGTGTGCGGGTCGCTGTCGGCACGCTTAATGATTCGATTCTGATCAGCGTACCCGGCCCCAATGACGAGGTTTGCGCGAGCCTGCCGATCATCATGGAAATATTGGCCAAGCGTCCCGACAAAGCCATCGCCGCAGAAGCCATTGCGGCTAACCTGCGCGGGCTGCTGCGTGATAAAATGGCGCGGTGGCATGGCACGGCTGCGGTGCAAGCCTGATGGATATGAGCGCATTCCTGCTCGTCTTTCTGGCAAGCCTCCCGCTCGGCATTGTTCATGCGCTCGATGCCGATCATCTCGTTGCGGTGTCATCACTTGCGGCGCGCGAAAACGGGCGGCGGGCGACAATCTGGTATGCGGCGCAGTGGGCGCTGGGGCATGGCGGGCTATTGTTGCTGATCGCGGCGGCAACGATGCTCTTTCACTGGTCGCTGCCCCCTGCCTTGCCTTACTGGGCGGAGCGACTGGTGGGCGTCGTTCTGATTGTGGCCGGGGCCTCGATGCTCTGGGCCTTGTTTTGCGGCCATAGCCTTGCGGGTCATCATCATCACGGGCCAGATTTACGCCGCAGAGCGCCTTTTGTGGTGGGCATGATCCACGGCACGGCGGGCAGCTCCGCGATGCTCGCACTCATCCCGATGACGCTCTACCGCCCGGAGATGGGCTTTGCTTATGTACTGGTGTTTTCGCTCGGCGTGATGGCGGGGATGATGGGGTTTGGCCTGTTGCTGGGTCAGGCGCAGGTCTGGCTTGGCACAGCGATGCCCCGCATGTTGCAAGGGTTTCGCAGCCTGATCGGCTTCGGTGCCATCGCCATGGGCCTCTTCTGGTTACAGGCAGGCTGAGTGGTGAAGCGACTGGGACTTTTCGGCGGCACTTTCAATCCGGTGCATCATGGCCATATCGCTGCGGCCCATGCGGCGCTGGATGTGTTGTCGCTCGATAGGCTGCTGCTCATTCCGTCTGGCCATCCGCCGCTCAAAGGCGATGTTGGACTGGTTGCTGGGCACCACCGTGCAACGATGCTGCGGCTTGCGGTTGGTGATGATGCACGCATGGATGTGTGCACGTATGAAATAGAGCGTGAGGGTCTGTCCTACACGGTTGATACTGTCCACCAGATAGCGTCGAAAATGGCACCGGGCACGCAGCTTGTCTTTTTGGTGGGCAGTGACTGTGTAGACAGATTGCCGCGCTGGAAAGGTATCGACGAAATTCGAGGGTTGGCCCAAATTGCGATTATCGCACGCAGCGGTGATGACCTCACGCCTTTGCCGTCAGAACTGCTGCGCGTGCCAATGCCTCCCGTCGCCGCTTCCTCGACAATGGTGCGTAAGGCGCTCGCAAATGGGGTCGATATGCAGGACTGGATAGCCGCCCCCGTTATGACCTATCTGCGCGACCATGATCTTTATGCCAAGGCAAGCTGTCATGCCTGACCCTTTTCAGCGTATCGAGGCAGTGCTCGACGCCATTGGCCCGCTCGTTATCGCGTGCAGCGGCGGGATCGATTCAATGCTGCTGGCCGTGATTGCCCATCGCCGCGCGCCTGGCCAAGTCGTTGTCGCGCACGCCATCAGCCCCGCCGTCCCCGACGAAGGTACGGCACGGGTCAAAAATTGGGCAGCGCGCGAGGGCTGGTCGCTCCATACCGTCCGCTCGGGCGAGTTTGAGGATGAAAGCTATCTCAGTAATCCAGTCAACCGCTGTTACTTCTGTAAATCCAACCTCTATTCGAGCCTGCAAAGAATCAGCGCCGAATTAAGCGATAAGGGCATTATCGTCAGCGGGGCCAATCTGGATGATCTTGGCGAATATCGCCCCGGCCTGATCGCGGCATCAGAAAAAGGCGTGCGCCATCCGTGGATAGAAGCGGAGATTGGAAAGTCCGATATTCGCGCACTCGCACATGAACTGGGCCTGCCATTTGCTGATTTGGCCGCATCACCTTGTCTCGCCAGCAGGCTCTACACTGGCACACGGGTAACACCAGAGCGGCTGCGCGCTATTCATGCCTGTGAAACGTTGATCCGAGAACGCACCGGCATAGCTGTTGTTCGCTGTCGCATCCGCGCTGAGATCATGATCGTGGAAGTGGGCGATGCAGACCGTGCGGCTATCACCACCGGCCTGTTGCAAGACGTGCATGCACTGGCGATCAGCCATGAACCGGCTCTGTGTGAAGCCATGCTTGATGACACCGCCTATCAGCCTGGCCGCGCCTTTGTAGGGGCAACGTGACAGTCACTTATGATTATGATCGTACCGCTCGGCTCGGTATGCCTGAAGCGGTCTATTGCGAGGGTAAGGATATTGGCTCCCTAGGGGCGATCCTTGCTGAACTGGTGCAACGTCCCGATCATCCTGTTCTGTTTACGCGGCTGAGCGCGGCGTGCCTCGCCATGCTCGATCCGGCCCTTGTCGCGGCATTAGACCATGACGCATTATCCGCTACGGCGATCCTCCATGGAGGTCTGCCCAAATGCTTGGGCAGCGTCGCCATTGTTGCTGCGGGCACATCGGATTTGAAGGTTGCGCTAGAAGCACAGCGCACGCTGGAATTTTCGGGCTACGAAGCCAACCTTATCGTTGATGTCGGTGTGGCGGGTATTCACCGTTTGCTTGACCGCATTGACGAAATCCGCGCGCATGATGTGATTATTGTGGTAGCCGGCATGGATGCCGCATTGGCCTCGGTCATGGGCGGGCTGACGGGAAAACCGCTGATCGCTGTACCCACTTCGGTGGGTTACGGCGTCGCGGCGGACGGCGGAACCGCGTTAAATGCAATGTTGGCAAGCTGTGGTCAGGGCGTTCTCGTCACCAACATCGATAATGGTTTTGGCGGCGCGTGCGGTGCGATCCGCATCCTCAACATGTTGAACAGGGACGCGCACAATAATGGGTAAGATGATCGTATTAAGGACGCCATCGGGGATCAGCGGGGATATGCTGCTGACCGGGCTGGCCAAACTGGCA
>JBEGTP010000176.1:0-13780 GCA_041179365.1 Pseudomonadota bacterium | reverse complement strand
AAGTGATCGATTTATCGTCTTGGCGCGAAACGCGAATGTCAGTGCCGGGCTGGGCGGCAAAGCCATCCTGCATTTCAACGGGCAATTCCATCGATTCGAGCTCGGCAAAGACCTGCTCGATTGGCATATTATACACTTCGCCACCGTTAAAAGCGCCGGTCATATAAGCGCCGCCGCCAATCATGCTCGTGGCTGCCGCTCCCATCATCGCTTCTTTTAACATAGATTTGCCCCCGCACGTCTCGCCAACTCAACCCTGTTTGGTTGGTCCGGGTTAATTTTTTGCAAATTTGTGCCCCGCGCGAAAGGCTTGGGGCTTAGCCAAATGCTATGATCGCATTATCGCTATCATGCCCAATGTCTGCGCGGCCAAGAAAGGGGATGCCAGCAAGGTGGCACCAATGCGCGCACAGCTGCTCGGCGCTCTGCTCAAAGTCCGGGTCATTTTCAGGGATCAGGCTGCACCGCCCAAGCCTTATCCCAGCAACGCTCCGCACAGCGGCTGTGTTGGTCAGGTGAAAAAGAGTCCGGTCGATCCGGTACATATATTCAGAGACTTCTTCGAGCATCAAGACCCGCCCGGCAAAATCAGGCGCAAGCGGCGTGCTGATCATCTGACTGAGAACGGTCATGTTAAAGGCCAGCTGCGGGGGGCCTTTGGGTAGGGTCGGCGCAAGAAACCAGCGCAGCGCGCGGAGGACAGCGCCCTCTCCCCCTAGCCGGTTGAGATCAGCCGGCATCGGGCCGTGCGCAAGCGTGCCAATGCCGCGTGCTTGCAGGCCGCCGAGCAAATACCCCGCGTCGCTAAACCCCATATAGCGCTTTTTGCGTGCCGCCGGGCCAAAGCGTTGAAGTGCCTTTTCGGCCACACGGCAGGCCCCGTAGCCTCCGCGTGCAAACCAGAGCGCGTCGATTGCGGGATCATTGGCATAGTCCACCAGCGCATCGATCCGGACAGCATCTGGCCCCGCAAAATGCCCGGCGCTCAAAAAACACTGCGGATGAAACACCAGCTCGGGCGCATCGACCCCAAATTCGCCCTGCGCCAAATCCGTAAGACGCGCCGGCAAATCCGGATCAAGACGACATGAGGGCGCGACGATGCCAATCCGCATGCGCCTTACCCTATTGGAAGAAGACGTCGCACTTATTCTCATCGCCTTGCATGCCGAGCCGCAAGGCCTGCATGCGCTGCTGCGACGAGCCGTGGGTAAAGCTTTCTTGCACCACAACCCCCTGCGATTGACGTTGGAGCGTATCATCCCCAATCGCGTTCGCGGCGGTCAGGCCTTCTTCGACATCGCCGGGCTCAATACGGTCGCGATTTTTCGCCGCCCAGACGCCTGCATAGCAGTCAGCTTGCAACTCCATGCGCACCTGCATCTGGTTTCCTTGCACTTTGCCTGCGCGCGCTTGGCCATTTTGAACCTTGTCCGCAATGCCGGTCAGCTTCTGAATATGGTGGCCCAGTTCGTGTGCGATCACATAATCCTGTGCAAAATCGCCCTTTGCACCAAAGCGCTGACCGAGCTCATCATAAAACGACGTGTCGATATAGATCTTCTCATCAGCCGGGCAATAAAAGGGGCCCATCGCTGATTGTGCAGCACCGCAGCCCGATTGACCGTTGCGATCGTAAAAGACGATGCCCGGCGCGCGGTAGCTGCCGTCTGTGAACACTTTGCTCCACGTCTGGTTGCCCAAGGCGAGCACTTGGCACGATTGTTTCTTGAGCGCGCTGCCATCACATCCTTGGCCAGCGACCCCCTGCGTTTGCGCGTGCGGCGCTGGCGCTTGTTGGCCACCGCCGAGCATATCACCTGGGTTCACACCAAAAACGAGCGCGGCAATGAGGACCAGCACGAGCGAGCCGCATCCCATGCGACCGCCTATGGGAAGTCCGCCGCCACCACCCATCGGAAAGCCGCTGCCGCCAGTATTCCCCTGATCGTCAACATTGACGTCAGATGTATCAATATCGTCAAGCCGCATGCGCTCTGCTCCCTTGCTTTTTCTGCGACATTCCTTGCACAGGAGAGGGACATGATGCAATCGATGAGTTTTCACGATAAGAAGGGCAGTTATGGCATTAAAGGGCAAAACCGCAGTGATCACCGGCGGAACGTCGGGCATTGGCGCGGCTTGTGCCGCCGCTCTCGCAGACCAAGGGGCAACACTGCTTATCAACGGTTTTGGAGAGGCGGATGCGATTGCGGCCCAGCTAGACGCGCTGTCACGCGCCTCTGGCGAAAAGGCCTGTCACTCGGGTGCGGATCTTGCTGATCCCGTGCAAGTCGAGGCGCTTATTGCGCAAGCCAAAGCCGAACTTGGCAGTGTAGACATTCTGTTTAACAATGCTGGCATTCAATATGTTTGCCCCGTCGAGTCCTTCCCGCTCGATAAATGGCGGCAGATGCAGGCGATCATGGTCGATGCACCGTTTCTGCTCTCACGCGCGTTCGTTCCGGGCATGAAGGATAAGGGCTGGGGGCGGATCATTTCAACCGCGTCGGCGCATGGCAGCGTCGCCAGCCCGAACAAAGCGCCCTATATCGTCGCCAAGCACGGGGTGCTGGGGTTGATGCGTGCGCTTGGTGTCGAGCTCGCCCAAACGGGTATCACTGCCAATGCGATTTCGCCGGGCTATGTGTGGACGGCGCTTATTGAAAACCAGATTCCCGATACGATGCGGACGCGCAACATGAGCTATGACGAGGTCGTCAACGACGTTTTGCTTGCCGCCATTCCGCAAAAGAAATTTGTGATGCCCGAGCAAATTGCTGCGATGGTTGTGTTTTTATGCAGCGACGCCGCGAGCGCCATGACGGGTGCTGACATAGCGGTTGATGGCGGCTGGACAGCGCAATAACGTGAAATTGGGCTTAGAAAAGGGAAGAGTGAAATGAAGCGGATCAGTGCATCGCTCAAGCGCATGGGAACATTGGGGTTCATTCTTGCCTTTGTTGGCGCAGCGCCAGCAGACAGTCTGCGCGACGCCATCGCCAAGGATATGCCGTCGCTCATGACGCTTTATCGCGATCTGCACGCCTCGCCAGAGCTGAGCATGATGGAGGTCAACTCCGCTGCAAAAATGGCTGCCGAAACGCGCAAGCTTGGCTTTCAAGTGACGACCGGTGTTGGAAAAACGGGTGTTGTCGCGGTGCTCAAAAACGGGGCAGGGCCAACCGTCATGATCCGCGCGGATATGGACGGGCTTCCCGTCGTTGAGCAAACAGGCCTTGCCTTTGCATCAAAGGTCCGCGCAACGGGGATTGAAGGCATTGAATCGGGCGTGATGCACGCCTGCGGCCATGATACGCATATGACCGCTTGGGTTTCGACCGCGCGGCGCTTGGCAGCGATGAAAGCCTCTTGGTCAGGGACGCTCGTGATGATCGCCCAGCCCGGCGAGGAGCGCGGACTCGGTGCGAAGGCCATGCTTGATGACGGCCTTTACACCCGCTTTCCCAAGCCCGATGTCGCACTCGCGTTTCACGATTCCGCAGGCGCGCGGGCCGGTATGATTGGCTATACGCCGGGCTATGCGCTGGCGAACGTAGATAGCGTCAACATTACCGTGCGCGGCGTCGGTGGGCACGGTGCTTACCCGCATACGACCAAGGACCCCATTGTCATCGCCAGCCGGATCGTCACAACGCTGCAAACGCTCGTCAGCCGCGAAGTCGATCCGCAGGACGCTGCCGTCGTCACCGTCGGGAGCTTCCATGCTGGGGCAAAGCATAATATCATTCCCGATAAGGCAGAGTTGCTGCTCACGGTGCGCAGCTTCAAGCCCGAAACGCGCACGCTTCTGCTCGACGGGATCAAGCGGATCGCGCGCGCCGAGGCCTTAGCGGCTGGGCTTCCCGAAGACCTTATGCCCATCGTCGAAATCCGCGAAAGCGAGTTCACGCCCGCAACCTTTAATACCCAACCCATCAGCGGGCGGCTTGGCGCGCTGTTTGAAGGCCGCTTTGGCAAAGACCGGGTCGGCCTCTTCCCCCCAACAATGGGCGGTGAAGATTTCAGCCGCTTTTGGCTGGCGGACAAATCGATCCAAAGCTTTATCTTTTGGGTAGGCGGGGTCACCGACACGGCGTGGAACGCAGCGGGCGGAGACGCGACCAAGCTGCCTTCGCTTCATTCGCCTTTCTGGGCCCCTGACGCTGAGAAAGTCATCGCCACAGGATCAGAGGCACTCACCGCCGCTGCGCTGGACATCATGAAGAAATGACGCTTTCGGTTTCGCCGCACGCACGGCTCTATTTCCGGCCAACGGGCTTTATCGATGCACCCTTTGGCTTTGATGGGCAGTTTGTGCGGCTCGCGGGCGGCCTGCAGTTCTTTAGCCAATGGCATGTCATTGCGGTCGATGCCGGGGTGCGCTGCGGCGAGTGGCTGATCCCAATTGACCGGATCGACGCTGTGCTTGAAACACTATCCGCCGCGCAGGCCGACGCGGCGCGGTCCGTGATCACCCGCGTCACATCCCAGCGTCCATCTCTTCAACTCGGCGCGCGCGTCGTCCGGCTTGATCAACCGCAGGTCATGGGCATCCTCAATATGACGCCCGATAGTTTTTCGGGCGGCAGTGCGCTGCTTGATGACCCCGAAGGGGCAGCGGGGCTGGCGGTAGACTTGGCCAGTGCGGGCGCGGCCATCGTCGATATTGGCGGCGAATCGACGCGGCCTACCGCGACCACCGTGTGGGAGGAGGATGAGAAAAAGCGCGTCCTTCCTGTGCTCGATCGGCTGAAGGCCAGTGGCATCGCACTCTCGATCGACACGCGCAAAGCCGCTGTGATGGAAAGCGCATTGGCGGCGGGGGCAAACATCGTCAACGACGTCTCGGCGCTGCTCTATGATCCGCGCGCGCTAGAGATTGTTGCAGCGGCCCAGTGCCCCGTCGTCTTGATGCACTCTCCCGGCAAGCCCGACCAGCCCCATGGCAACGACCATTACTCAGATGTCCTTATCGAGGTCTATGATTGGCTTGAGGACCGAATAGCCGCCGTCATAGCAGCAGGGGTGCCGCGCGAGCGGATTATCGCCGATCCGGGCATTGGCTTTGGAAAGGCAAGCCTGGCGGACAATCTGGCGATCATCAACGGCCTGTCCTTATTTCATGGGCTTGGCGTTCCGATCCTGTTGGGCGCGAGCCGGAAACGACTGATTGGCGCGCTGTCCAACGAAGCGCCAACCGCCGAGCGCCTCGGGGGATCGCTCGCGCTCGCGCTCAAGGGCGCCGAGCAAGGCGTTCAGTTGCTGCGCGTTCATGATGTCGCTGAAACGGTTCAAGCGCTCAAAATCTGGCGCGGCCTGCGTGATCGTGCGCTTAGCGCGGGCTAACGACAGATGACCAGCAACTGGGCCCGGTTGCGTCTCGCCTTATCGAATTCGCTTGTTATATCGTATCCTTGCCCTTACGGGCGCGGGAATGAAAAATCCTCGGTTATCTTTCCGCTGCAGCACCGCGCTCGCTTTGCTCTTTTCATTGTCATTCGGATCCGCTCCGGCCTTTGCGCAGGACAAGGATGATGCGAGTGACGCGGGCGACATTGTCATCACAGCGCGTAAATTGGACCGCGCGCGCGACTCAATTTCAACATCTGTCGGTGCGAGTGACTACCGCTTTGACCGCGAAACGCTCGACGCTCAGCCCGGCGGCGCAGACCGCAGCCTTAAGGGCGTTTTACTGCAAGCCCCCGGGGTTACGCAGGATTCAGACGGCGACGGCGACGTTCACATCCGCAACGAGCATGGCAATGTGCAGTACCGGCTCAATGGTATTATCATTCCGGAAAGTTTCGCGGGCTTTGGCGCGCTTGTTGACCCGCGTGTCGCCAATTCGGTTGAGGTGATCACGGGCGCTCTCCCCGCGCAATATGGCAACAGGACTGCGGGCATTGTTGCGCTCACCACGCGCACCGACGCCTTTGATTTTGACGGCGATGTTAGTCTTTACGGCGGCGGAAACGGGACAATCCAGCCGAGCGCGTCGATCCGCAACGCGGCGGGCCCGCTCAACTATTTTTTCTCCGGCTCGATGTTACGAAACGATCTCGGCATTTCAAACCCGGCGCCCAGCAAATCTGCACTACATGACCGGACAACCCAATATCGTGGCTTTGGCTATCTCTCTTACATTCTGAGTGACACCAATCGCGTGACGCTTTTTGGCGGCACCTCGATTGGGAAATTTCAAATCCCGACAAGTTCTGGCGGCACTCCGGCCTATGCGCTCAACGGGCGCACGCAATTTGACTCAGCAGCGCTGGATCAAAATCAGCGACAACAGACCTATTTCGGCGTGGCGGCGTGGCAATATGCAGGCGAGAGCCTTGACGTTCAGGTCGCTCCGTTCATCCGCTACGCCAAAGCTCATTTCACCCCAGACCCTGCGGGCGGTCAGCTCATCTTTAGCGGCACCGATACCGATCTCACGCAAGACAGTCTTGCTTGGGGCCTGCAAACCGATGCGAGTGTCAAAGTGGGTGACGCACACACGCTTCGCTTTGGCTTGTTTTTTCAAAACGAGCGCACCAGCACCAATAGTCTGACGCGTGTTTTCCGTGTTGACGCCCTTGGCACACAGGTGAGCGATGCCCCCGTTTCTGTGGCAATTTCCCAAGCGAAGACCGGCACAGTCCTCGGGCTTTATGTGCAGGACGAGTGGACACTCTCAGACAGCCTCACTTTCAATTATGGCCTGCGTTATGACCATTTAAATGCCTTTGTGCGCGAGCAGCAGGTGAGCCCGCGCGCGGGGCTAGTCTGGAAACCAAGCGGCGGATTGACGGTCCATGCTGGCTATGCCCGCAACTTTACGCCGCCGCCGCAGGAACTGATCGCCAATTCCACGATCACCGCTTTCGCCGGGACAACGGGGGAAAGCCCAAGCAGCGTGGCCGATCCTGTGCGCGCCGAACGCGAGCATTATTTCGATGCCGGCGCGCAACAGGTAATTGGCGGTCGCCTCACATTGGGCATCGACTTTTATTACAAGATCAAACGCAATCTGCTCGATGAAGAGCATTTTGGATCAACGCTCATCCAATCGCCATTTAACTATGCCAAGGCCAGTGTTTGGGGCGTCGAGTTCAGCGCGAATTATGAGCACGGCCCGGTTGAAGCCTATGTCAACGTTGCGCGCGGCCAAGAAAAAGCGCGCGAGATTGCCTCAAACCAGTATTTTTTCGATGCGACCGAACTGGCTTATATCCAAAATAATTCCATCTACACCGATCACTCGCAGAAATGGACGCTCTCCGGTGGCGGTGCGCTCAGGCTCGCAACGGCACTCGGGCAGGTCACACCGAGCTTTGATTTTATCTATGGGGACGGGCTGCGCGCGGGTGACCCCAATGGGATCATCCCCAACGGCGGCAAGCAAAAGCCATATCTTCAAGCCAATCTAGGCATCGGCCTCGTCATTGGCGGCGATAAGGAGGATAAAAACCTTTCGCTGCGGGTCGATGTCGTCAACCTATTCGACACACTCTACCTCATCCACGACGGCTCGGGCGTTGGCGCTGGCCAGCCCGAATACGGACCCCGGCGCGCGCTGTTCTTTGGTGTGAAGAAGAGCTTCTAACGCTCCTGCGCGCCAAAGCTCAAGCTTAATGCTCGCGCCCGGACACCCAAAACATTTGCGTGAGCGGCTCGGTCAAATAACTGAACGCGGTGCGCTTGCGCAGCGGGATGACAATATCTGCGGGTAAACCCGCGCGGATGCCGTTGTTGCCGTGGACCTGCCGGATCTTCTCGAGTTCTGATGGCGGAACGATGATCTCGATCTTGAAGTAACGCATGCCCGTGCGCTCATCTTCAAAACTATCGGCTGAAACCTTGGTCAGTCGACCGTGGAGGACGGGGAGGTTCCGGTCTTGCAACGCGCTGAAGCGTACCTGTGTTTCCATGCCGACGACGAGATCATCGGCATCGTTCGGCGCTGTTTTGGCTTCAATGACGAGCAGCTTATCAAGCGGCACGATTTCCATCAGCGTTTCGCCCGGCGTCGCAACGCCGCCCACGGTATGAACCCGCAAACCGACGATCGTTCCCGAGGCGGGAGCCCGCACCGTCGCCCGCGCAAGCTGTTCACGCGAGGCCACTAATTTGGGCTGAAGCTCATCGAGCCGAAGCTGCACATCGCGGAGCTCGGTAGCGACATCTTCGATCATCTGCTTGTGCAGCGACAACATCTGATAACGGGTCTCGCCAATTGCTTCATGCGTGCGTGCAATTTCTCCGCGCAAGGCGCCGTAATTGCCCGAGAGCTCAGCGCCCGCGCGCTCCATCGCGCGCACGCGGTTCATCGGCACATAGCCGCGGCTCGCCATTTCCTTCATGCCCGAAAGCTCTTCGCCGATGAGGCGGCTTTGCTCGCGGTTTGAAGCAATTTGCTCGCCGTACGTGCCTATTTGCGCATCGCTTTGCCGAATGCGCTGGTTGAGCACGTCGCGTTGTCCGCCTTGTGCGTCGCGCCGCGCCCGAAAAAGCAAGGTCTGCCCGCGCATTGATTCGGCCGCAATATCTCTATCGGCACCAGCAAGCGTCGCGAATTCGATTGGAGCCTGAATGCTGCTGCGCCCGTCACGTTCAGCCTGAAGCCGCGCCCGCTGCGCCAAAAGCGTCACATATTCGCCCGCCAGCCCGCGCTCGGTGGCAACCAGCTCGGGCTCTGAGATTTGGATGAGGATATCGCCTTGGCGCACTTTTTGGCCTTCGACCACATTGAGCGCGGTGATGACGCCGCCCTCGCGGTGTTGTACCAACTGGCGGCTACCGGAAACGGCAACATTGCCCTGGGCAACCGCGCCCGCGTCTAACGGGGTGATCGCCGCCCAACCGAGAACCCCAATGAAGAACGCAGCCGCGATCCAAAGGCCGCGCCGTCCCTCGCGCCGCGGCGCTGAGAGCGCTTCAACGGCTTGAAACACATCGGGCTGCCAAGGCATGTCCGACACCGGCTCAGGCTCGCGCCATGGCGACGACATTTTGCCGCTCGACATCTTGTTTCAGCGAGTCGACCACTTCTTCACGCGGGCCCTGCCGTTCGACCACGCCGTCGCGTACGACCACGAGCCAATCGGCATTGCTGAGTACAAAAGCCCGGTGTGCGACCATCAGGATAGAGGCTCCCCAAAGCCGTGCAGCCTCTACGGCCCGCATGAGCGCTTGTTCGCCCTCTGCATCCAGCGCGGCACTGGGTTCATCGAAAATGAGAATTTTAGGATCGCCGTAAAGCGCGCGCGCCAAAGCAATCCGCTGCGTTTGACCGCCCGAAAGGCCCGCGCTCGCCAAGCCTATCGGGGTGTTATAGCCTAAGGGCAGATGTGAAATCATACCGTGGATGCCCGCAATCGTCGCCGCGCGGATCACCTTCTGATCGATTTCGTCGCTTTCTTCGCCGCGCATCCCGGCAAAACGGGAGATATTCTCTGCCACGGTCCCGGGAATAAGGCGGTAGTCCTGCGGCAAATAGCCGATGTGGCGCGCCAGCTTTTCCTGATCCCAATCATCAAAGGCGCTTTCGTCGATCCGGACATCGCCAACATCGGGCTTGATCGCGCCGGCAACAATGCGCGCGATGGTCGATTTACCAGCGCCAGAAGGGCCAATCAGGCCAACAGTCTGGCTCGGCTTCATCGCAAAGGAAATGCCCCGAATAATGAAACCGCTCGCGTCGGCATTCCGCAGGGTCAGATTGGAAATCTCTACCGCGCCGGTTGGATCTGGCAGCAGCATTTTGCGCTCTTCTTCATCCTTGTCGCCCGCAAAAAGCGCGTTGAGCGAGAGATAGGATTGGCGGGCGACCGTAAGCGCGGGCCAAGCCCCGACCAATTGCTCAATCGGCTGTAACGCGCGGCTAAGGAGCACGGAAGCGGCAATAATTGAGCCCGCTGAAATCTCGCCTTTAACCGCGAGAAGCGCGCCTGCGCCAAGCGCGAGCGACTGGAGGAACATCCGCACAAATTTGACCAAGGATGAATAGCGCGACGCCGCCAATTGCGTTTGCGCGCCCACGAGCAGGGCCGATGTCCGCTCCATATTATGCCGCATCGAAAGCGCGTCGCGCATCCCGAGCGAGCGGATGACCTCACCGTGCGAGATCAAGGCTTCTTGTGCCGCATTGGCCTGACTCAGCGCGCGGTGGCTGGCCCGATTACCCGTGCGTGCCACGCGCTCACTGATGATCGCCAAGGTCACGAGAATGGCGCCGCCAATACAAATCAACAGGCCAAGAAGGGGGTGGAGCGTATAAGCCGCCAAAAGGTAAATCGGCATCCACGGCGCGTCAAACAACGCCATCATGCCCGGACCCGTCATCGACTGCCGCAACGAATCAAGGTCTCTGAGCGCCATCGGTGCTTCGGGGCTCGCCCCTTTGTTATCGCGAGTCGACAAAATGCGCGTGAGAATTGTCGAGGCCAGGCTCGTATTCAAGCGCAGGGCTGCGCGGACCATCAATTTTGAACGCACACCGTCAAGTGTGGTGAGCGTCCCAATGGCGGCTGCCAAAATCAGCGTCAGCCAGAGCAGCGTGCCGACGCCGCCTGTTGGCACAACGCGGTCATAAACTTGCATCATGTAAAGCGTAGGGGCGAGGTAAAGCAGATTGACGAGCGCGCTAAAAAGCCCAACCCGCACCAAGTGCGGGCGGCAGTCTTTCAGCGCTTTCGCAACTGGTTTGGAAGCCTCAGAAACGAAAAGTTTCATCAATAATCCCCTGTACTTAAGCTACTTCGCCGCTTTCTGTCCCTGTGTCAAGAAAGCGGCACCGGAGCAGCGTAAGCTGCCCCGGTGCCTTAGAGGTTATTGGATTAAATTACCGTTTCCATGATCGCTAAAGTTGAAGAGACCATCGGTGCCATGCCAATCTTGATGAAGCATGAAGTGGCCGGTAAACAGATCAACCTGCTGATCGAGGCGATCTGCTTTGGTGAACTCAAAGGCTGGTGTCAGCATATTGAGGGCGTCCAAAGCGACAAGGCTCATCTGGCTCTCAGCGCGCGGTGCGGACTGGAAGTGGAAGAGATTGTCATCCACCGTCGTCAGCGCCAGGGCGGTTTGAGCGGGTGTGCTTGTCAGGCCGTTGATCACATCCTGCGGACGGAGGGTCCCGATCACAGTATCTGCGCCGCCTGCCGTGTTGAACACGATCCGGTGTGCAGAGGCGAGATCGGAAATGTTGACCGTATCGTTCGCGCCGCTGCCATCGATTGTGATGGTGTTATAGGCGAGACCGGTTCCGACGAAGTTGCCGTGAACGCTAATGGTATCGCCCGTTCCGCCTGTCACCGTGCCAGCCAAAGGCACAACCACATTTGAACTCGTCAATATCTTGATTTCTTCGATATTGGAGAGCTCGGCCATCACGCTCGTCGTCGCGCCCACCGTGCGGGTGATGACGATGGTTGAGCTTGCAGCAAAGGTCGTGCCGAGTGTACCCGCCAAGCCGGCGTTCTGGCCACCCGAAATCGCATAGATATCAAAGGTCTCAGCGGCATTTGTGCCGTTCAAGACATAGGTATCAACGCCATTTCCACCATCGACGATGTCGCGGCCCGTATCGGCTGCATCTTGGATGATGGTATCAGCACCGTCGCGGCCAAAGAGGCTATCATTGCCAACCTTGCCGTTGAGTGTATTCGCGCCCGCATTCCCGTAGATGGCATTGCCAAACTCGTTACCGGTCATGACAAGAGCGGCCGTTCCAGCAGCCCTCGCCGTGAGGCGTTCAACTTCTGCACCAGCGGTGAGTGTGTAGTCCACCTCGGTCCGAACGGTATCATAGGAGCCAACTTCAACAGCCTCGATGATGACATCGCCAGCATTATCAACTTCAAAGAAGTCATCGCCGCGGCCACCATCCATCGTATCAGCGCCAGTGCCGCCAACAAGATAGTCAGCCTCGTCATAGCCGATCAAAAGATCGTTTCCGCCTAGGCCTGTGAGGGTGTTCTTTGCGTTATTGCCTCGGATTTCATTGATGATGTCATTGCCCGTCAGGTTGATATCATTTGTACCCGTGCGGACAGTCAATAGCCGTTCGATCTCTTGGCTCGCGGTCAGCGTGTAGCTGATCGATGTCCGGATCGTATCGGAAGCGCCCTCACCGGCCAGATCAACCACGACGTCGCCAATATTATCGACCTCGTACCAGTCATTGTCTGCGCCGCCGATCATCATGTCTGCGCCCGTGCCGCCGTTCAGCCAGTCGACACCATTGCCGCCTTCAAGCCGATCATTGCCACCAAGACCAAACAGATCATCATTGCCGTCAAAGCCCTGAAGGAAATCACCCCAGGCGGTGCCTGTCAGAATGTCCCGATTGGCTGTGCCAGGGAAATCTTCGAGGATGCCGCTGACCACAAGGCTCGCCGTCTGTGCCGCCGTCAAACCAGCAACATCGGCTACATCATAGGCCAAGCTGATTGTCGCGGTTTGGCCGGGTTCGAGTGCATTGAAGCCAGCGAAGCTGTTCGTGTTGAGGTTCAAAGCCTCCGTTGACGAGGTGATCGACGCCTGCACCACTGCGGTCAAAGCCGCATTGAAGGCCGCAACAGAGGCAAACCCGGCCGCTGTGGCCAAAGCTGCTGCTGTTGTACCCGCCACCGCACCGAGTGTCGCTGTGACACTTGGAACGTTGACATGCAGTGAGTCACCCAGATCAACATCGCTTACACCAACCCGCAGGTCACCGGTTGCCATGCTATTATCATTGACCGAAACCAAGGTGAGTGCAGCTGTTGTCGTTGGCGCATCATTAACAGGCGTGAGGTCCATGATAGCCCCCCCGTTTGTCGATACGCCGCCGTCGGTCACGGTATATTGGAAGGTCGCGCCGCCCTCATTATTGAGCGCTGGCGTGTAGGTCCAAGTGCCATTACCATTGTCGACAATTGAGCCGCCTCCGGTCAAAACACTCAGCCCCGTGACGACCAGCGTTGGGCTGGCATTGTTCAGGGCACCCACCATCAACTCTGCTGCGGTAATGATCCGCGGCGCATCTTCAGGTGAAGCGGCTAGTGTGATCGCCGAGTTCAGAATAACCCCATCATCATCGTTGATGAAGCCAACGCCTGTTGCGTTCCCGAGCGTCGCATTTGACGGCGCGGAAAGGGCCACAAGCATATATTCGGGGCTTGTTTCATGGAGGCTATCGTTCACGATGGTGACTGGAACGTCAGCAGAGTTGCTACCAGCCGCAATTGTCACCGTGCCAGTGGTTGCCACGAAATCTGAACCCGCAAGTGCCGATCCTGGTGTCGTGGTGTAAGTGACCGTCACGTCTTTGGCCGAAACCGCAGACAGGCTGACCGTGAAGTGTGCCTGCACAGTGCCCGGCGCTTCGCTGACAATCACATTGCCGATCGAAACAACCGGAGGAGCATCATCGTCGATGATCGTGATCATGCCGCTTGCCGATGGGTTCAACGTCTGAGTACTCGTCAGGTTGAAGGCAATGGTTTCATCGAGTTCATCCATCACATCGCCGCTGATCGATACGTTGACCGTCTTGCTGGTTTCACCCGGAGCAAAGATGACCGAGCCCGTAAGCGCGGCATAATCGCTGCCTGCCATCGCCGTGCCGTCCGCAGTCGCATAATTGACCGTGATCGGCGTGCTTGAGAGGGCTGAAAGCGAGATGGTCAGCGCGACCGTGGTCGAGCCTGTATTGCCTTCGGCTGGAACAGACACTGCCCCAACAGACATGGACGGAGCCGCATCGTCATTCACGATTGTCCCCGTGCCCGTTGCGCCGCTGATGAGC
>JBEGTP010000175.1:0-3597 GCA_041179365.1 Pseudomonadota bacterium | reverse complement strand
GAGTCTCAAAAACCTTTGCTCCCGAGGACTCAGTGTACCCGGTATAGTTCGTTGCTAAATTCGCCGTTACATAAACCCCCGGCCCGCCAAAATCGAGCAGATCAATCCCCACATCATTCGCGGTAATCAGCGAGACGCCGCGATAGATGCCGCCGTGGATGAAGAAATCGCCGGCGAGCGGCAAGACATCCGCCGTTGAACTGCCCGGCGCGGGCTTGCTGTTGTCCGCCTTCACCACAATCAGGTTAGACGCCCCCGGCTTCCACGCCGCCGTCACATCAAAGCGAAAACGCGAGAATGCGCCTTTGTGCTGGCCGACATGCACACCGTTCACCCAGACATCCGCAATGATCGCCACCGCGCCAAAATCCAGATACTGCCGCCGCCCCTTTGCGGCAGCGGGCGCGTTGAAGTTCAGCCGGTAATATCCGACCCCCTGCTTGTTATTGGTCGCCGTACCCCGTGTCAGCGCATATTCCCCGATCCGGTTCCATGTGTGCGGCACGGAGACCTTCTCCCACCCGCTATCATCAAACCCTGCCGCAGTCACGGCATCCGGCGCATCCCCAAACCGGAACCGCCAACCGGTCGAGAGGTCCACAATCTGCCTCGGCGACTCTGCCATGATGGACGGCGCAGGCCCCCCGCGCGCGCTCACATTTTGGCTATGGGGGAGCGCGATTAAAAGTGCGGCTACACTCAAAATGAACCGGCGAAACATGGCGCACCCCTTCGTTTAAGTCATGACGCCAGCATCGCCGCACTGAAAGGCTTGTGTCAAGGCGAACTTCGATGCTGACGAGCCAAGGCGGCATGCACTCCTCTGTGCATTGGTCATGTTGATCGCTTCAATTTGGCTTATCCAAACTATCGCTTTTACTCGCTGCGGCGTGAGCGCTATTGCCGCTGCATCGCGGCCCTTTGCCGCTGCAATTGCAATACAGGAACAATCGATGAGCCGAGTGAGTGAAATCCGTTACGTTGGGTACGGTGTCGTTGATTTGGCGGCAGAGCGGAGTTTTTACGCCGAAAAATGGGGTTTGCGTCAAGTCGCTGAGCAAGATGGTGCGGTTTATTTTGCGACAGAAGGTCATGAGGAATTGTTTACGGTTAGCCTCCGCGCAGCGCGCGAAAACCGTATCGATGTTGTCGCCTTTGCCGCCGATACGCGTGCTGATGTGGATGCTTTGCACACCAAAGTGATCGCCGCTGGATGCCAAATTGTCCATGCCCCGCGCGATCTCACAACGCCAGGAGGCGGCTACGGCTTCCGCTTTTACTCGCCCGACGGGATGACCTTGGAGATTTCAAGCGATGTCGCGCGCGGCACCACCCGCGCGATGGAGCGGTGGGACGGGGTGCCAGAAAAAATCAGCCACATTGTTTTCCATTCCCCTAATCAGAGCGCCGCAGCGACGTTTTTCTGCGATGTGCTCGGCTTCATCATCTCTGATTGGCTCGGCGATTTCATGGTCTTTTTGCGCTGCAATAGCGCGCATCACCGGCTGGCCTTCCTGCCCGGCCCTGCCTGCCTTAATCATGTTGCCTATGACATGCAGGGTGTTGATGCGATGATGCGCGGCATCCATAATTTGAGGCTCAAGGATATTCCCATTGGATGGGGCCCCGGTCGCCATACGGCGGGGAACAATACATTCAGCTATTTCGTGACGCCCAATAATTTTGTGGTTGAATATACAGCTGATCTTGAAGATGTAGGCGATGATTGGGAAGTGACGGTCTTCACCCCTGCCCCGCTCGTCATGGATCAATGGGGCATCGGCGTTGGAGGCCCCCAGACCCTGCCCCATCCGGAAGAAAACCCCGGCCTGTTTCAGACGGCGGAAGGATGATCCTATGGCGTTGTTTGAATATTTTCCCAATTACATTTGGAACCTCAGCCTCGCCATTGCGATGGAATCAGGCGCGACGATTGGCGAGATCATGGACGTGGTCCAGCCCGTCAAGGACGCGGCCAATGACGGACCGGACAAGGGCACGCAGGTGTTCATGGCATCTTGGAATGCCAAGGCAGAAACGCTCATCAGCCTCGCCGATGAAGATGAAGCGCGCGGGCGGACATTCTCTGCCGGAGCCAAGCTGCAACGCGCCGCGCTCTACCTGTTCAATGGCGAACGGATGCTGGCCCACGGCGCGCCGGGACGGACAGAGGCTTTTGCCAAAGCGCAATCGACTTTCCTCAAGTCAATGAAACTCTCGGGCGAGAATTGCGAGCGGGTTGAGATCGCAATTGAAGGCGGGACAATGCCCGCTCTCTACACGCGCGCGCCCGGAGACGGGCCGCATCCGGTGGTGGTCTTCTGCAACGGCCTCGATAGCAATAAGGAACTGCTTTACTGGACGCAGCTTCCCAAGGCCTTGGCGCGGCGCGGCATTTCGACGCTGTGTGTTGATCAGCCGGGGACAGGCGAGACGCTCCGTCTCCAGAATATCCCAGCCACATTTGACAGCGAGCGTTGGGCCTCCAAGGCGGTCGACTGGCTTGAGGCGCAGCCCGAAACCGATCCCAAGCGCATCGGCATGACCGGCATATCGCTGGGCGGCCATTACGTCCCCCGCGCTGTCGCCTACGAACCACGCTTTGCTAGCGGCGCGGTTTGGGGAGCCAACCATAATTGGGCCGAAGTCCAGCAAAAGCGCCTCCGCCGTGAAGGCGAGAACCCCGTCCCCCATTATTGGGCGCACGTGATGTGGGTTTTCGGCGCAACCGATATGGACGATTTCCTGAAGAAGGCGGAGGGGATGAACTTGAACGGCCATATGGACCGGATCAAAGTCCCCTTCCTCGTCACCCACGGCGAGAATGACCGGCAGATTGGTCTGGAATATGCGCATCAGGCCTATGAGCAGCTGGTAAACTCTCCCAAGGCCGAGCTCAAAATCTTCACCCCGCGCGAAGGCGGCGTTGAACATGTCGGGGCGGATAATATGAGCTACGGTCGCGACTATATCGCGGATTGGTTTGCGGATACGCTTGGAGGACACACGCGCTAGTGGGTGCGCCTAGCCTCGATATCGATCCATTCGACGAAGCATTTCTAGGCAACCCCTACGCCCATCATGAGGCGCTTCGCGCGGCGGGATCACTTTGCTGGCTTCCCGCGATTGGCGCTTTCGGCGTCGCGCGTTATGCCGAGGTTAAAGCCGTGCTTGAAGACCCGGTGACTTTCGTTTCGGGGCGCGGTGTGGGGCTGGCTGATTTCGCGAAAGAGGAGCCGTGGCGTCCGCCGTCGCTTTTGCTTGAGGCAGACCCACCACTGCATAGCCGAACGCGCGGGCTCATGAACAAGGTGGTATCGCTCGTCTCTCTGCGGGCAATGCGTGGCGATTGGTTGGCAAAGGCGCACGCTCTGGTTGATCAACTCATTTCACGGCGACGCTTTGATGCGGTGGCGGACCTTGCCGAAGAATTTCCCTTGCGCGTCTTCCCAGACATGATCGGCCTAAAGGATGAAGGTCGCGAAAACCTAATTCCTTACGGCACCGCGACGTTCAACGCTTTCGGCCCGCGCAATGCGATCTTTGAGGCGGGCAATGCCAAGGCGGCGGGCGCAATCGCTTGGGTTGCAGAAGCTT
>JBEGTP010000174.1:0-22937 GCA_041179365.1 Pseudomonadota bacterium | reverse complement strand
CACCCCATTGGCCTTCAGCAGGTCACGCACGGCAAAGGCGCGGGCTTTGGCAATTTCGGCATTTTTCACCGGGTCGCCACTGGCATCCACGTAACCGCTGACCACGGCTTTTTTGCCGCCTGCAACACCTTTGACGATGTCGGCCAGGGCCTCTTTGCCACCGTTGGCCAGGTCTGACTTGCCAGAGGCAAAGTAGAACTTGACCACACCGCCGTCGGTTTTGATGGAAGCCGCATCGGCAGCGGCCTGCGCAGCCGCAGCCATGGCGGCGTCGCTCTTGGCGCCGGCATCTGCTGCAGGCGCAGCGGCTGCCGCCGGTGCAGCCGCAACGACGGACGCGGCTGACGCTTCGGCCTTCACGGACGTGCCACCGTGGATGTTCATCATCACCGGCACAATCAAAAGCGCCACGATGTTGATGATCTTGATCAGCGGGTTGACCGCAGGGCCAGCCGTGTCTTTGTAGGGGTCGCCCACGGTGTCGCCAGTCACAGCCGCTTTGTGGGTTTCAGAACCCTTGCCGCCGTGGTTGCCGTCTTCAATGTATTTCTTGGCATTATCCCAAGCGCCGCCGCCCGATGTCATCGAAATGGCCACGAACAGGCCACCAACGATCACGCCGAGGAGAAGCGCGCCGAGCGCCGCAAAGGCTTCGGCTTGTCCGGCAACCGCATTGATCACAAAATACACAACGATCGGCGCGAGCACCGGCAGGAGTGACGGGATGATCATTTCGCGGATCGCCGCCTTGGTCACAAGGTCAACGGTGCGAGCATAGTCTGGCTTGGTTTCGAAGGTCATGATGCCGGGGTTCTTTGCGAACTGGTCACGAACATCCTTCACCACTTCGCCGGCTGCGCGGCCAACCGCCGTCATCCCCATCGCTCCGAAGAGGTAAGGGAGCAATGCGCCCAGCAGCAAGCCCACGATGACATAGGGATTTTCAAGACTGAAGTTCACCGTGAACTGATCGCCGAAAAATTCCTTGAGATCGGCGGTGTAAGCCGAAAACAGCACGAGGGCCGCAAGGCCAGCCGAACCAATAGCATAGCCCTTGGTCACAGCTTTGGTCGTGTTGCCGACCGCATCGAGCGCGTCGGTTTTTTCACGAACCGATTCGTCCATCGCCGCCATTTCAGCGATACCACCCGCATTGTCCGTGACCGGGCCGTAAGCATCAAGCGCCACAACCATGCCGCCGAGTGCGAGCATCGATGTTGCCGCAAACGCAATGCCGATGACGCCTGCAAGCTGAAAGGCAATGATGATGCCCGCGCAGATCAGGAGCGTTGGCAGGGCGGTTGATTCAAGGCTGATCGCCAGACCTTGAATGACGTTGGTGCCATGACCGGTTTCCGATGCTTTCGCGATCGAACGGACTGGGCGGTAATTGGTACCCGTGTAATATTCCGTGATCCAGATCAGCAAGCCTGTGATGACGAGCCCGAGGAACATGCAATAAAACAGCGTGCGTCCAGTGAAACCACCGACGCCGTTCAGATCGGCACCGATCAGTGTTTCCATGCCGCCGAGCGCATGGCTCGTTGCAAACCAGATCGCCGGAACCGATGAGAGTGCAGTGACGAGGAAGCCCTTGTACATCGCGCCCATGATGTTTTTCGATCCACCAAGACGAACGAAGTAAGTGCCGAGGATCGACGTGATCACGCAAACACCGCCAACCAGAAGAGGCAGGCTCATCAGCGAAACCAGTTGCTCAGCACTCGTGGTATCCGCAAGCTTGAGCGCGAGGAGAACCATTGTTGCGCCAAAGGTGACGACATAGGTTTCAAACAAATCAGCGGCCATACCCGCACAATCGCCAACGTTGTCACCAACATTGTCGGCGATCACGGCAGGGTTGCGAGGATCATCTTCTGGAATTCCCGCTTCGACCTTGCCGACGAGATCAGCGCCGACGTCCGCCGCCTTGGTGAAGATACCGCCGCCGAGGCGCGCGAAGATCGACACAAGCGACGCACCGAGCGCCAATGCCGTCAGTGCTGTCACAACCGTGCGGTCATTGGCAGCAAATCCGCCAGGGCCAATCAGATACCAAAAGAAGCCTGAGATCGCGAGGAGCGCGAGGCCCGCCACGAGCATGCCGGTGATCGCACCCGAACGGAACGCCATCGTCAGGCCTTCTTGCAAGCCGACGCTTGCAGCCTGCGCTGTCCGCACGTTGGCTCGCACCGAGATGTTCATCCCGATAAAGCCGGTTGCGCCCGAAAGCACCGCGCCGAGCACAAAGCCGACGGCTGAAATACTGCCGAGAAGCACAGCAACCAATATGGCCACAACCACGCCAACAATGGCAATGGCGCGGTATTGACGCCCAAGATAGGCGCCAGCGCCCTCTTGAATAGCAGCCGCAATGGCCTGCATCTTTTCATTCCCCGCAGAGGCTGCGAGCACTTGGCGGCTCGTGACGATGCCGTAAACGACCGCCAAGAGACCGCATAAAATTGCGATAACCGTATTTGACATCAGGGTGTTCCTTTTCCCCCAAAAAGACTGATTGATCCCCCCGGCCGTTAAGGCTTTGTTTTGTTAGGAGTCGGGCGGGCTATAGAGGGGGTTAGAGCAAACTGGCAACCCCCTAGAAACGGCGACTTATCGGTGGCTCACATTGCACCGTGGAGCCAGCCGAGGCGCGCAGGCAACCGAACCGCCCCGTCATTATCAAAGAGGGTCAGGCCCCGCCCGGCAGACACGATCCCAATCTCCGAGACCCTGCACGTAAGGGCAGGAAGCGGCAGATTTGCGGTAAAAAGCAGCTGATAGTCGTCGCCCGCCGTCGCAGCATCGAGCCGCGCATCGCGCGCGGTTCCGTTGCGCGCGGCGAGGGCTGGCGACAGGGGAACCGCATCAAGATTGAGCGAGATTGCACAGCCGCTTGCCTCAGCAAGTCTTTGCGCGTCAATCAACAAGCCATCGGAAACATCCATCATTGCGGTAACGATCGGCGCGAGAACAAGGCCTGCGACGCCTTGCGGCACCGGCTGCTGGTACGCGCTGAGCAGACTGGCAATCGGAACACCATCGCCCTGTGCCATTGTTAGCCCAACGCCGGCGTCCCCTATCGTTCCCGTTACATAGAGCGTGTCGCCAGATACCGCTCCCGCGCGGCTGGGCACAGGGCCCGACGCCTCGCCAAGCGCCGTAAGCGCGAAGACCCGAGACGACGCAATTGGCACAGACACAGTGTCGCCCCCGAGCAGCGGGCACGCAAAATGGGCGCAAGCGCGGCTGAGGCCCTGCGCAAATCGCCGATCCCAATCGGCGTCGCCGAGCGTGAACCCCAGCAAGGCACCAAGCGGCTTCGCGCCCTTGGCTGCAAGATCAGAAAGATTGACGGCAAGAAGCTTCCAAGCGACGGTTTCGGGTGGGTCGCTCGGCAGAAAATGGACGCCCTCAACCAGCATGTCATGCGTCAGCACGAGCTGCGTGCTGCCCAACCTGAGCACAGCGGCGTCATCATTGAGCCCGCGTGCCGCCGGGTGCGTCGCAAAGCGCCTAAGCTGATCGATGAAGGCAGCCTCCATAACTATCCGCGTTTCGACTTCTTTGGCGTTCGGGGCGGCGTGATGGCCACCAGGAACGGGTTCAGAGCAAGAATGCGCTCCAAAAAGGCGCGCGGCTTTTTCACATAGGCCTTTCCTAAATCGACTTGTAACCCGAGATAGGCGGCAATTTCAGCGACAAAATGGATGCAGTTCCGCTTACCAAGATCATAGCTTTTGCCCGGAAGGGCCCGCCACTTCGCTTCAATGGCCTTGATCCCGGCATAGTGCGCGTCATCCACGGTGATATCAAAATGGCGTACGCTCTTGTTGATATAGGATGCTGGCTTGACTTCGATCATCCCCGCCACCGAACCCATCAAAATGGCAGGTGAAACCGACTTTGCGGTGAACCCACTATTTTCGTCAATCGCCCGGCCATCGGCCAAGCGGCCTTTCATCGTCACAAAGGCGTGCGGGAAATGGGTGGTCAACCCAAGGTCCAGATCATAGCTGTAAAAGCTAACAACAACATCAGCGCGCGCCGCTACCGGCATGAGCACCCACACCACCGCGCAGAGCAGAGCTATAAAATTTCGCATTGCACTCCTCCCCTTTGGCGCTAGTCGATTGAACACCGCGAGAGGGAATTAGAAAATGCCACAGCGCAAAGCAATCTTCATTACGGGGGGAGCCTCGGGCATTGGCCGTGCCGTCGCCATTCACTTTGCCAAAATGGGCTGGTTTGTTGGCCTTGGCGATGTGGATGTATTGGGCCTCGCCCAGACAGCGGCTTTTCTGCCGAAGGACCAATGGTCAACGCACGCTCTTGATGTGCGGAGTCGTGAACAATGGAACACAGTGCTCGCGGCCTTTTGGAAACTGTCGGGAGAACGGCTCGATGTGCTCTTCAACAATGCCGGGGTCGGACGCGGCGGCCCCTTAGAGGCAATGTCACACGCCGACACCGACTTGGTGATCGACGTCAATATCCGCGGCGTTGTCCACGGTGCGGAGGCTGGCTTTGCCTATCTCAAACAAACGCCTGGTTCATGCCTGTTGAATACCGCATCGGCGGCGGGCATCCACGGTGCTGGCGGCATGGCGATTTATTGTGCTTCTAAATTTGCCGTGCGCGGCCTAACAGAGTCGCTTGATATTGAGTGGGCGAGCCACGGCATCAAGGTCAAGTCGCTAATGCCCGCCTTTATCGACACTCCGATCCTCGATTCGATTGCGCTCGATAGCAACCGTCAAACGCGCGACATTGTGCGTGATGCGGGGCTAGAAATATCACCCGTCTCGCTGGTCGCTGACGCGGCGTGGAATGCTGTCCACGGGGATGCTGTGCACACACGGGTCGGCAAAACGGCCCACCGGGCCTGGTTTATGGTGCGCTGGTTCCCCGGTGTGTTTCGCAAGCGTTCGAAGAGCCTTGCGGGCGGTGATCGTTCCTAACGCCGTGCTCAGGATGAGACCCAATCGACTTGAAGCGCTGAAGACAAGCTTAGACCGCCGCAGACTGCTGATCGGCGGCGGCATTGGCGCGGGGCTTTTGCTCGCTTGGTCGGTCTGGCCGCGCGACTATGTGGTCACAGTTATGCCCGGCGACGATGAGCATGTTTTCAACAGCTTCCTCAAAATCGGCGAGGACGGGCGCATCACGGCGGTTATTCCGCAAATAGAAATGGGGCAAGGAAGCTTCACCCAACTCGCGCAAATTTTGGCGGATGAGCTTGGTGCAGATTGGCGGACGATTGCTGTGGAACCTGCGCCCATCAATCCGGTTTATACCAACGCGCTTTTGGCTGCTGACTGGTCAGAAGGCATAGCGACACAAGTGTTCGGTGAGCCCGCCCGTTGGGTGAAGCAAAGGCTAGCGCAGGCAGCATCGTTTCAGGCAACCGGCGGCTCGACGAGCCTCCGGGCCTTTGGGCCCCTTGTGCGCGAAGCGGCAGCAGCAGCACAAACCTTGCTTTGTATGGCCGCAGCCGCGCGGTGGGATGTCGATTGGCGCGCGTGCGACACGGCCGGCGGGTTTGTTGTCCTCGGGAAGGAGAGGCTTCGGTTTGGTGAGCTTGCAGCCGATGCGTCAAAATTCACGCCGCCCACACCGTTACTCTACCGCACTGGGGAAAAAGACCGCCTGCGCGGCGAAAGCCTTCCCCGGCTCGATCTGCCTGCGAAGGTCGATGGCTCGCTCAACTATGCAGCCGATGTGCGCTTGCCAGACATGGTTTATGCCTCGGTCCGTATGGGGCCGCTGGGCGATACCCGTTATAAAGGAATTGACCGAAAGGCGCTCAGCAAACAACGCGGCATTCTTCACCTTGTCGAAAATAGCTTTTGGGTGGCAGCCGTAGCCAAGACCTGGTGGGCTGCTAACCAAGCCCTTGATCGCGCCAAGCCGCAATTTGAAACGAGCGGCGCATTGCCAGAAAGCAAATCTGCCTATGGTGCGCTGGCAGCGGCCCTCAAAGTTGAAGGCAATGGCTATCTCGCTCACGGCGATGCTCCATCTGCGCTCGCCACTGGCAAGGTTATCCGCGCCGATTATCAGGCAGATTTTGCGCCCCATCTCGCCCTTGAGCCTATGGCTGCGACCGCGGCGCTGCGCGACGGCAAGCTTGAACTTTGGATTGCGACGCAAGTACCACAACTCGCCCGCAAAGCCGCGGCCAAGGCGATTGGCTTTGCCGAAGATGACGTCATCATTCATCCCATGATGATTGGCGGCTCTTTTGGGCGCAAATATGAAACAGAAATTGCAGCCCAGGCGGCGATTATTGCCAGCGAGATTGGCCGCCCGGTTCAGCTCAGCTGGTCGCGCGCTCAAGATGTGCAGGCGGACAGGATGCGTCCAGCTGCTTCGGCCAAGCTGGCCGCGCAAATCGAGCCTGATGGACGGATTCACGCATGGCAGGCGAACATCGCCGCGCCCGCAACAATGACCGAACTTCAAGCCCGGATTTTGGAAGGGAAACGCCCGGCTGACGCGCAGCGGGACGCCGCAGGCAAAGTCGATGTGCCTACGCTTTCAGGCGCGGTTCCGCCCTACACTATTCCAAACCTCAACATCGTCCATCACCCCGTCGATCTCGGTATCGCAACGGGGAAATGGCGATCTGGCGCCGATAGTTTCACGGCCTTTTTCAACGAATGCTTTATCGATGAACTCGCCAAAGCAAGCGGCGTTGAAGCCTTCTCCTTCCGCATGGCGATGATGGGCGAAAATCCGCGCATGGCCGCGTGTCTTACCCGTGTAGCGTCCCTTGCCAATTGGCAAGGTGGCGGGGCGGGAACGCAACAGGGACTGGCGTGTCACGCGATGCTCGGAAGTTCGATCGCGGTCATTGCCGAAGCATCAGTTTCAGAATTACAGCGCATTACCGTGACCAGGCTTATCGCGGTTGCCGATGTTGGGCGCAAAGTGAACCCCGAAATTGCGATCCAGCAGATCGAGGGCGGCTTGCTCTTTGGCATGGCCGCCGCAATCAGCAGCCGCGTGGTGATTGAAAAGGGCATGGTTGCTCCAACGCGGCTCGGGGGCTATAATTTGCCCGTGCTTGCGCAGGCGCCCACGATCATTGTTGAACTCATTGGTAGCAAAGAGCCGTATGGCGGGATTGGCGAGTTGGCCGTACCCCCGGTTGCGCCTGCGCTTGCAAATGCGCTTTTTGCCGGAAGCGGTCGCCGCTTTCGTACCCTTCCCCTTTTGCCAGGAATGAACCCATGATTGCTCTCCCGCCCCAGCACCCAAGTGTCGCGATTGGGAAAATTGGCGTCCTCCTCGTCAATCTCGGGTCGCCCGCTGCGCCCGAGACAGGCGCGGTTCGCCGCTACCTCCAACAATTCCTCTCTGATCGGCGCGTTGTCGAAATTCCGCCGCTCCTTTGGCAACCGATCCTGCGCGGGATTATTCTCAACACCCGGCCGCGTAAATCTGCCCATGCCTACAGCCAAGTCTGGACCCCATATGGCGCGCCGCTGGTGGCGATCACCAAGGCACAAGCCTCCGCTGTGCAGGCGCGACTTGGCCCCTCTGTTCTGGTCGACTGGGCGATGCGGTATGGCAGTCCCTCGATCGCCGAGCGGCTGGAAACGCTCAAAGCGACGGGGTGTGACCGCATTCTGCTTGCCCCGCTGTATCCGCAATATAGCAGCGCGACGACGGGCACGGTCTTTGACGCGGTGGCCGAGGCAATGGCAAAAATGCGCTGGCAACCCGCGCTACGAACACTTCCGCCTTATTATGATGACCCCGCCCATATCGCTGCGCTCAAAGCGTCTACGGAGACCGCGCTTAAAGGTTTGACCTTCACACCCGACGCGCTGGTGGCGAGTTTTCATTCGATGCCGGAGCGCACCTTGACGCTGGGTGATCCCTATCATTGCCAATGTCAAAAGACAGCGCGGCTGCTGTCTGAAGCGTTGGGACAAGAGCTGCTTGTAACCTTCCAATCGCGGCTTGGCCGCGCGAAATGGCTCGGGCCAGCGACCGATGCAACGCTCGAGGCGCTACCGGGCAAAGGCAAAAAACGGATCGCCGTTATCACACCGGGATTTTCGGCAGATAATCTTGAGACACTTGAAGAAATTGCATTGCGCGGGCGCGATAGTTTTATGGAAGCGGGCGGCGAAGACTTTGCGCACCTTCCCTGCCTTAACGACAGCAGCGATGGCATCGATATGCTCGCCACGATCCTTGGCCGCGAACTCGGAGGGTGGGTTTAACGCATCCCCTTCGCGCGGCGGGATAAGGGGTCCTGCACCCCGCGCCTACTCCAGCCAATCACTCAGAATTGCGTTGACTGCTTCTGGGGCTTCTTGTTGAACCCAGTGCGAGACGCCCGTTAGCCGGTGAACGGTGAGATTAGACACCCAGTTTTCGGTACCATCAAGGCAGTGGATATTGAGCGCAGTGTCGTCCTCGCCCCAAATCATCAGTGTTGGCACCTCTACGCGGCAATTCCCCAGAGCGACACTCCGACTGTATCGCAGGAGCGCACGGTAATAATTGATCATCGCCTTAAGCGCGCCAGGTTGGCGTGCAGCGCGCGCGTAAACGTCTAGGTCTTGCCTCGGAAAGCGAGACTTGTCGACGGCCATTTTACGGAAAGCCTGACGGATTGGCTCAGCGTCATCGCGCAGGAGGGACCGTTCGGGCAGACCCGGAATTTGGAAGAAAAAAATGTACCAGCTTTTCCAGAATTGCCGCCACTTGCGAATTTCACGATCCGCCGCTTTGGGGTGCGGCACATTCATGATTACGAGGCGCGTAAGCGGGCGCAGTTTCAGAATTGCAAAGGCCCAAGCAACAATCGCGCCCCAATCATGCGCGATCAGCATCACTTCGGTGACCGGGCTTTCCGCCGCTGCGGCATCAATCAAAGCGGCCACATCTTGGGTTAGGTGATCAAGCGCATAGGCCCGCACACCTTCGGGCTTCGACGACGCGCCGTAGCCCCGCATATTGGGGGCCCAGACACGCCAGCCTTTCGCGGCAAGCAGCGGCATTTGGTGTCGCCAGCTGAAGTTGAGCTCTGGAAAGCCGTGAAGCATAAGGGCAAGGCGCGGTCCGCTTCCACATTCGGCGAGTTCAAAGCTGAGTCCGTTTGCAGCCACAAATCGCTGTGCAATGCCCGAACCCGGCGAGGGCGTAAACGAATAGCCCGTCACGCGGCGACGCCTTCGACAGCGGCGAGCGCGGCCTCGAAACGCGGCTCCCCATCGCCAGTGATCAGCGCCCAGTTGAGCCCGCGCCGTTCGAGTTCGGCCTTGCTCAATTCAAAAAAGCGTCGTCGGTCGCCGGGGTCTCCGTAAACACGAAGGCCGTCATCGACCCATGGCAAATCAATATCGAGCAGCAAATAAATGTCGGCGACCACCGTCATCCGCTCAAACCAAGGGTCTTGCCGACCGTGCATCATCTGCGCCCAAACTGCGGTCATCACTGGGTCAGTATCGAGGATCAGCTGCGAAGATTTGCCGCGCACCGCGCGCGCCTTGGCGCTTTCAATCATCGCGCTATGCCGCTGTGCAATCACAACGAGATCATGCATGCTCGTATCTGTGCCATGTTCCTCGCAGTAAGCCCGGCCATATTCAGGCACGATTTCGCAATCATAATGCTGTGCGAGCAAGGTCGACATCGTCGACTTCCCCGTGCTTTCGGGGCCGTGAAGACAGATTGTTTTCGTCATATTTGCCGCGCCTCCGCTTTGCGCCATTCGACAAGGCCCACAATCGCCAGCACCAGAAACACGCCGTACAATCCTGCCGAAAGCGACAGGCCCTTGATCACATACAGCGGGATCGAGAGCAAATTGACGACGATCCACCAATGCCAATTTTCTACATAGCGCCGCGCCATGATGATCTGCGCCGCCATTGACAGCATCAAGATGCTCGCATCCCAATAGGGGTAGCTGGCATCGGTTTTGGTCGCCATCATATGCCCCCAAAGTGCCGTCGCGATGAGCGCGAAACCGATCCACAGCGCACTTTGCCGCGCGCTCATCGAGCGGACAACAAGCGCATCTCCGCCAAGCGTATTTCTTTTCCACGCCCACCAACCATAGACATTGGCCGCGATGAAAAAGAGCTGGAGCAAGGCGTCGCTATAGAGCTTTTGTTGCCAGAAGAGCAGTGCAAACAGCGCGACCATCGCGACGGCGACGGGAAAATTCCAGACACTGCGGCGGATGATGAGCAGAATATTGGCTAGCCCAAGCGCGGCTGCTGCGAGTTCTATCGGTGACATGGGGCGGACGTTAAAGCGATTTAACGCTGGGGTCGAGCCCTCCGGCAACGCTGCCAATCCCGCACACCGCGATCTAAAACACGCATTTCGGACATCACCTTGGCAGAATAAACGTAATCCGTCGCTTGGCAAAATCGATGGTGACGCGGCGGAATGAGCTTAGGTTTTCCATGCCGAGCAGCATCGCTGGGCGGCGCTGGAGGTTGAAGAGTTTGAACGGGTGGACATCACGAAAAGCAACAGCAGCGTGCTCTAGTTTCACACCGCCGAGCCTGATCCTGTCCACCAGCGTATAGTCTACCTGTACCTTCTCGCCGAGCACGTCGACCAAGGAGATAGGTGTCATTTTTCGCGTCGCCTGCGTTTTGTTCAGCAGCCGACGCAATTTGGAATTGCCGACCGATATCTGCGAGCCCGTATCGACGACGACCCAGATCTTCTGTCCCTCGGCTTCAGCATCAACCATGATCAACTGCCCGAGTTGCGACCGGGCACTGACTACGATTTCTCGCGTGTTGGGGAGCACCGGGCGCGGCGGCGCGATGGAGGGCTCAGCAAACATCTGCGCCGTTTCAAAATCAAGCGTGATCCGCAGGCCTTCAAGGCTATCGACGCCGAGGAGGCCATCGGCCCCTAAATACTTCAGAGGGAGCGCCGCTGCCTTGATATTGGTCTTTTTATTGGTTGAGACTTCAAGCGTCGAGATTTTGACCATTTTCACATCACCCACCCCGTGCATCGCGTGCAGCCGCGTTTTCCCGGCATTTGGTAGCCCGAGCTTTGCTGCGAGTTCGCTTGAAATCGCGGTGCGGTCGGCCCCGGTGTCGATCACAAACTGAAAAGGTCCCTGCCCATTGATCATCACAGGCACGGTCAGCCTGTGGCTTTGATCTTGTCCGGTTTCGACAATATTTTGCGTCACTATGGGGGAGGCTGGCTGACTCGAGACCGGGACTTCAGCCGGGGACGAAGCGGGCGTTTGCGCAGCGGCGAAGGACCCGAGCGCCAGCAACATCGCAACTCCAAGAGCCAAGCCAGTTCTCATCTCATTCTCCCTAATTGCGAAAGGCTAGCACGATAACGGGCGGGATCAAACCAAAGTCATCGCCTCCGTCGCAAGCGCCTCTGCTTCTATGAGGAGGCAGTCTTCCGCCGCGCCGCCCGCAATATGCTCGCGCCCGATGAGTACGAGCACAGGCACCGCCAGCGGGCTGACATAGTCTAGTGGTTGGTGCACAATGGCTGTCGCGGCACGGTCGAGCAAGTCGCCCAAGCGCCCCACGTCGGTCATCCGGGCACGGGCGTCAGCCCAAGCCGCCTCAAGCAGCAGGTGATCGGGCTCGTACCGGCGCAAAACATCGTAGATCAGGTCGGTCGAAAAGGTCACTTGGCGCCCAGACTTGCGCTTGCCGGGGTGGTGCCGCTCAACGAGTCCGCCGATGATCGCGACCTCACGAAACGCGCGGCGCAGCAAGGCCGAATTTTCGACCCACACCACAAATTCTTCGGCCAAAATATCAGCTGACAAGAGGGATTTAGGGTCTACGACAGGCTCGATCGCCCAAATAGCGAGCGCATAGTCGCTGGCAACAAAGCCAATCGGTTTGAGGCCGCGGGCTTCCATTCGCTTGGTGAGCAGCATCGCGAGCGATTGGTGGGCATTCCAGCCTTCAAAGCTGTAGATGACCATATAGTGGAGCCCATTGCGCGGAAAGGTTTCAATGAGAATCTGATCGGGCGCGGGGAGCTGCGAGCGGCGATGCTGCATCTTGAGCCAGTCGCGGACATCCGCCGGAAAGCGCCGCCACTGGGCGCGATCATAAAGAAGCGTGCGAACACGATCCGCCAAATGCGTTGTCAGCGGCATCCGCGTCCCGGAATAACTTGGAATTCGCGCCGTTTTGCTGGTCGCACGCACGCTAATGTCCGTTGCATCGATCGCACTAACCTCAAGGCTCATGCCCGAAAAATAGAAGCAATCCCCCGGGCTAAGCGTTGCCGCAAAACGCTCATCAAGTTGCCCGAGACGACGACCATTTTTGAAACAAACGTCAAGCATCGGCGTATCGACGATGATGCCAGCGTTGAGCCGGTGTTGGCTGATGAATTTGGGGTGGGTTATCCGCCAAAGATCGCCAGGGCCTTTGACCAGCCGACGGAACTTATCATAAGCACGCAAAGCGTATCCGCCCGTGGCGATGAAATCGAGAAGGCGCAGCAGCGTAGCAGCGTCAAGAGTTGCATAGGGTTGCGCTGTGTTGAGCTCAGCAAGCAGGGCGTCGGCGCGGAAGGGCATCGCGCAAGCACACGCCATGATATGTTGGGCGAGGACATCGATGCTACCCGGTCGAAAAACATCACTGTCGAGCTCCTGCGCCATCACTGCGTCCAGCGCCGCTTGCGCTTCGAGATATTCGAACCGGTTGCCCGGCACTAGGATCGCTTCGGACGCTGCATCGAGCCGGTGATTAGCGCGGCCTACCCGCTGGAGCAGCCGCGAAGCGCCTTTCGGCGCGCCCATCTGGATGACACAATCAACGTCGCCCCAATCGACACCGAGATCGAGGCTCGATGTCGCAACAAGCCCGCGCAATTTGCCGTCGGCCATCGCCGCTTCAACTTTCCGCCGCGCCGCAATATCAAGGCTGCCGTGGTGAATACCGATGGGGAGCTTGCGCTCGTTGGCCGCCCAAAGTTGCTGGAACATGAGCTCAGCCAGCCCACGCGTATTGCAAAACACGAGCGTCGTCTTGTGGCGCTCAATCTCGGCCATCACCTGCGCGGTCGCATAGGTTCCAGAATGGCCAGACCAAGGAACACGCCCTTCGGTCAATAAGATTTTAACATCGGGTTCTGCGCCCGCGTCGCCCGTCACCAGTTGAACATCACGCCCAAGCCAAGTCTGAAAGTCTGGCGGCGATGCGACCGTCGCTGACAGAGCCGTGCGGCGGAGCGCTGGGGCTATAGTTTGCAGCCGCGCGAGCGACAGGCTCAAGAGATCGCCGCGCTTGCTATTGGCAAAGGCATGAACCTCATCGATGATCACCGCCTTGAGTCCGGCAAAAAGCGTCAGGCTATCGGTATAAGAGAGGAGCAGGCTTAGGCTTTCGGGCGTTGTCAGCAAAATATGCGGCGGACGGACGCGCTGGCGCGCCTTGCGATCAGAGGGCGTATCCCCCGTGCGGGTTTCGATGCGAATATCAAGGCCCATCTCGGCCACGGGCGTGAGCAAATTACGCTGGACATCGACCGCGAGCGCCTTCAGCGGCGAAATGTAAAGCGTGTGCAAGCCATCGTGCGGCGCGCTGATCAGATCGACAAGGCTCGGCAAAAATCCGGCGAGCGTTTTGCCAGCACCCGTCGGTGCCACGAGCAGCGCGTCACGGCCCGCCTCTGCTGCATCAATCATCTCAAGCTGATAGCGGCGCGGGGCCCAGCCCTTGGCCGCGAACCAGCCAGCAAGCGGGAAAGGCAAAACTGCTGTCATGATATCCTAGGATCAGTGATCAAATTTGTCGCGCTTGCGCTTTCCAAACAGCAAATTCTGCTCAAGCCGTGCCCGCACCGCTGTATAGTAAGCGGTTAAAAAGGCGCGGTCATCATATTCATAAGGCCAACCGATTTTCGCACGAATCGTCTCCGAAACCAGCGCTAGGGAGGCCTCATTCTCGCCGCGCAACAAGCCTTCAAGCGTTTGCAATTCATAAGCACCGTAAGCGGCGAGATGATCTTCGGTGAACGGGAAGCGGCGGGCGTCTATGCGCGGACCTTCGGTCAAATCGAGCCCAGCTTTGTTTTTAGGCAAGCTAACGACCCATGTGCCTGCCAGCATGTCGCCCGCGCGCATGCGATCTCGGTTAAAGAGGGGAAAGAAGAGAAAGAGCATCGTCCAGCCAAAGCCGAGCCAGCCTGTCAGCGCGTCCACTCCACCGGTTCCAATTTGCGACAAGAGAAAGCCGAGCGGCAAAAATAACTCGACGTCACGCAGTAAATTCCGCGCCACCACGCTCCGGGCCTCAAGCCGCCCCCCCTCGCGCGCGATCACGCGGATTTTCACAAACCGCTTCCCCGGCGTTGCGCTGCGCGGCCCCATTTCAAACAAAATGAACCAGAAATTCCGCAGTATAAAGAGCGAAACGAGAAAGGCGACGCCGAGAAACTGCTGCACCGTTTCTCGTTCGGTCCCGATACCCGTGAGAAACAGCGAAAGCCCAACGACAATGATGAGCGACAGGACCAATAGCATATCAATGAGGAAAGCGCCGAGCCGCGCCCCGACGCTTGCGATCTCAAGCGACAGCGTGACGCCTTCGGGCGTTTCAAGCAGCCGGATCTGGGCGGGCAAGGGCGCGCCTCGGCTAGCCATTTCTGCCACCTTTGCGGGGCAGGTAGAAATAGCTCAGCCAGAGAAGGAGCATCGTGCCCCCAATGGCGTAGCGCGCGACATCATTGGTGATCATCTGTCGCGCGAAGCCTTCAAGCATGCCGGCAAAGAAGAGCATGATCATAACACCGATCATCACAGTTGCCGCCTCGCGCCCCGCTTTTGATGCCGCAGTCAGTCGCGCGAGATCGCCAGGAAAGGCGGTGGCCAGCCCGATCCGAAAGCCCGCCGCGCCCGCAAGAATGATGGCGAACAACTCCGTCGTGCCGTGGATCATCAACCAGCCGACCAAATTCCAGCCGAGGCCCTTAGCGAAATAGACTTGGAGCAGCGCACCCATCATAGCCCCATTTTGCGCAATGAGCAGCGTCGTCGGCACCCCAAAAGCAAAGCCGAGCGCGAAGCACCAGATCGCAACCTGGGTGTTATGCGTAAAGAGGAAGGTCGCAAAAATACTGAGCGCGCCCGTAGCATCCGTTTTGTGCTCGTAAAGGACCGCCCGCAAGTCTGCGGCAGTCGCGTCTGGCCCGCGCCCCTGCGACAGCGCCGGATCGATGACGCTGCTATACCAGCTGCTATCGGCCTGAACGAGAAGGAACCCCGTGATGCCCCCCACAGCGAGCAGTAGAAAGGCCACTATCGTCTCGCGCCATAAGCTGCGGACGGCGGCAGGCCAATCATAGCGGAAAAAATTTGCGATCCCCTCGCGCGGGCTGGTTCTAACGCCGTAAACGAAGAAATAGGCGCGCGTCGTGAGCGCTTCGAGATAGGCAATAAGTGCTCTATCAAGCGAGGTTTCCCGCGCGATTGCCAGCGAAGACAGTGTGGCGCGGTACAGAACGGGCAGCCGCATAACCTCATCGAGCGAAAGTCTGCCAACCGAACCGCCCTCCGCGCGCTTAAGGAGCGCTTCAAGTTCAGCCCAATCATCCTCATGCTGCCGCCGGAAATTACGCTGGCCTGCAGCAATGAGCGCTGCGGACCCGCTCATAGCCGCCCCCTTTGCTTGAGGCTGAGATAAGCATTGATGAGCCGCAAGCCAATCGCATCATGGCTTGCTTCGATCACATCAAGCCCAAGCCGCCTTAACCGCGCCGTCACTTTGCGCTGCTCATTGATCAAGGCCGCGGCCGTTACCGCGCGCGCCACAGCTGCTGCATCAGCGGGCTCGGCCTCAATCATCGCGGCAAGATCTGCATCGCGCATGACGACAAAGAGCACAGCGTGCCGCTCGAGCAGCCAACCGACGGCGCGGACCAAAAGATCTGCACTCGTCGGATCGGTAAAGTCGGTAAAAAGGATGATGAGTGACCGGCGGGTGAGTTGCTGGGCGAGGGATGACAGCGCCAATGTGTGATTGGTCTCTTGCGAAGAATAATCAATTCCGGCTGCCAGCTTTTGTAGTTGCGCAAAATTTTCAACGCCCGTCATCGCGCCTGAATGAAGCTGCGGGCGCGAATCAAAGGCATAGAGGCTCGCGCGATCGCCCAATTTTAGGGCAGCCCAGGCTGTGAGGAGTGCGGCCGTTATGGCGCGATCAACGCGGGGAACGCCTGACAGGGGCTCACTCATCGCGCGCCCGCAATCAATGGCAAAGACAATGCGATTGTCGCGCTCAGTGCGATATTCTTTTGCGAGCAAATGATGATGCCGCGCGCTCTGTTTCCAATCGATGCTGCGCTTGTCCATGCCCGCCTGAAAATCAGCGAGCGCTTCAAATTCAGTGCCTTCGCCGCGCTCAAGCTGCGCGATCAGCCCGTGCACCGCGTCGCGCTGAAACAGGCGGACGCCCTCAGTTCGCACCGGGCGAATATCGGGCGTGATGATTGTTTCGCACTCCTCTGCAATGCGCCGCTGCTGCGCGATGAGGCCCAATGGCCCTTGCCAGCGGACCCAAATTTCGGTGACCTGCGCGAGACCGCGCCTGAGCGGGCTGAGGGTAAGGATCGCCTGACCCGTGCCGCCTTCTATTAGGAGCGGCGCCCGGAGTGGTAAACCTGGATCAATAAGCGCGTTGACGGCAAGAGCCACGCGAGGCCCGCGCAACCGCGTACGCGACGGAAAGCGGACCTTTAGGGCCACGTCATAGCGCTCACCCACGCACACACTGGCTGGGGCCAATAACTCAATGTCGAGCCGTCCGCCGGGTGCCGAGAGCAAAAAATCAATGACACAGAGCGCCAAAATGAAAAGCACCCATGCCAAGCCCACCGTCCAAACGTGCGGAAAGAGCACGCCGATGAGGAGCGCGGCAGGGGCTCCTGCGGCAATCAACAACGTGGCAGTCCGGGTCGGCGCGATCATCAGCGCGGCGCTTCGACCTGGTCGATCAATTTGCCAATGATGCTCTCGGCCCTTAGTCCGTCGATCTGCGCCGTGGGCGACAGAATGACCCGGTGTCGCAAAACCGACGGCGCGAGCGCTTTCACATCATCTGGCACCACATAATCTCGCCCATCAAGCGCGGCTTTGGCGCGTGCAGCCCTTGCGAGCATCGCTGCGGCGCGGGGGGAGGCACCAGCTTCCAGATCGGCGCTCGTCCGCGTGGCCCGCACAAGCGCCACAACATAGGCCGTAATTTCATCGGCAAGGCGGTTACTTTCGATCAGCGCAAGGGCCGTGGTGACCTGCTTGGTCGAGACGACTTGGGTGACGCCCCAGCTTTCGGGCTTGGGCGATCCGAAGCGACTGCCGTGATCGCTGACGATTCGGAGCTCTTCTTCTTCGCTTGGGTAACGCAGGACATGCTTAAAGAGAAACCGGTCAAGCTGCGCTTCAGGAAGCGGATAGACACCTTGTTGTTCGATTGGGTTTTGCGTGGCGACGACCATGAACCGATCTGATAACGCATGCGTTGTGCCATCGAGCGTCACAGAGCGTTCCTGCATCGCCTCAAGCAGAGCCGCCTGAGTTTTGGGCGGCGTCCGGTTGATTTCATCGGCAAGCAGAAGTTCGCAAAAGATCGGCCCGCGCGTGTGGGTAAAGCTGCTCGTTTGAAAATTGAACAGGTTTGATCCGAGCACATCTCCGGGCATCAAATCAGGCGTGAACTGGATGCGACGAAAATCGAGCCCCAAGGTTTTGGCAAAGCAATGCGCCGCGAATGTTTTGGCAGTACCCGGCGGACCTTCAAGCAAGATATGCCCCGCCGAGAACAGGCTGATGAGGAGGAGATCAATCATATCATCCTGACCAACAAGGGCCTTGCCCATTTCGGCGCGGATTGCGTCCGCCAGTGCTTTAATATCAGACAGGGTCACGCTGATTTGTCCTTTCGCCAGTGATAGAGAGCCCGCGCGGCGGCGAGCATGTCGATTGAATTTTTGGCCTGCGTTGCATTTGCCTCAAGCACAGAAAAGGGCGCGCCGAGTTGCGTCAACCGATCGAGCCTGTCGCGCACAGTTTCATTGCTCATGCCCAGAGGTAAACCGAGCGCTGTAGCGGCACTGTCGCGCGTCAGCGCGGCGTAGCGCTCGCCAAGTTCGCCTTCGCGTTTGGCAAGCTTAAGCAAAGCGGCGACATTTCCAACCAAAACGCCTTTCCCTCGCTCAATGGCCCGCGCTTCGCGGAGCGGCGGGCCAAAGCGCATCAAGCCGTGTAGCAAGGCCATAATCGAAGCCACAAAAAGGCAAAGGCTGAGCGCAAGGAAGGGTGGCTCAAAAGCAAGTTTGAGAAGACTGCCGCCGGCCGTGTAACCATTGAGCGTCAGATCAAACGCAAGCGTTGGCACATGCGCGTTTTTTTCATCCTTCATCGTATCGAGCAGGCCCTCAAGAATGCCGTTAGCTGCCGCCGCGTTTGACTTGATCCGAATCCCTAAATTGTTGAGCACATCAGGATCCGAGAGGATATACAGATAAGGCGACGACTCCTTCTCTTTGGGTAATAGCCCGCCCAAAATCATGCGCCCCTCATTGTCGGAAATATAGCCTTCGAGCGCATCACTCTCCATCGTTTGAATGACTGTTCCGCGCGGAAAACGATAGGTCGGTGCCCAATCTGAACCATAAGCCTCGGGCGCGGCTGCGCGGTGTTGCGAGAGCGCAACCCGTCCCAAGGGAGCAAGCAAGGCTTTGATTTGCGCGACAGGCGCAGTCTGTCTACCCTGCACCCATCCGGGCTTTTCGAAAGACGGCCTGATGGCGCGTTTTGGCAGGACGATGAGTGTGATGCCGCCACCGCTCCTGGCATGTGCGAGCGCCGCGAGCGCTTTGGGGTCGGTATCCAGTTCTGGTGTTAAAATGAGAATGTCAGCCGCCATCTCGTCCGCTTGAGCACGCGATAATGAAACGGGCAGGCCGAGCGCCTTGCGTAGCTTTACAATCCCCGAATAGCCAATCGCCGCGTTTGAAAGAGCGTGGCTCCGGCCAAAGCCAGCACCCTTCATGTCAGGCGCATAGGCCGAGAGAAAGAGGTAGCCGACGAACGACACAATCGCCGCCGCCACGACCCCAATAATGATGCGCGCATTGAAGGGGCCAGATTGTTCCGCCCCACCGCTCACGCCCAGTCTCCGACAAGGGCAAAGCGGCTATAAGCCTCCCGACACTGCGCCCAGCCCGACGCATCAAGGCTCCGCCCGCCAAACAGGCTCGCCTCTACATGGCGCGCGATCAAGCTAAAGGTCTCGCGCGTCTTCTCCGACAGGCCGCGCTGGATGCTAATTTCGCGCGCAGTAGAGCTTGGCTTAAGCAGATCTGGTTTTTTGCGTTCAATATCTTCTACACTGCGGAGGAGCAGCAAATGCGCTGCTTCGGCAAAGTTTCCGCGCGCCGCGAGCGCGTCGGCTTCTGCCAGCAGCGCACGCGCAGGCTCCATTTCTGGCGTCCAGTCTTCCTCTGGCACAGCGCTGCGCGCCCTTTGCCACGGGAAGCGAAAATCTGTAAACTCGCGCAAGATAAAATAGACGATTGTGAGCGCAAGCCCGGCTAGTCCGACCCAAAACAACACCCGGACAGCCGGCGCGATGGTGATCAAGAAATCGACAAAATCGCGGAGCCAGCCCGGCGGAATCGGTGGCTTTGGTAGCGGTGCGTCTGTCAGTTCAAATTGAATCGACGTATCGGCGGTTAGCGCTTTGTGCGCGGCATCAAACGCGGCCTGTGTAACGCCCCCATTCTCTGCGGGAATAGATTCCGCCACACCGCCTCCGATCCTCAACGAAGGCCCGTTATGCCAGCATTTTTTCGCTAAGCAACATCCGGCTGGACAAGAAGAGGGATTTGCGCAAATCTTGGCGCTCTAAAATGGGGAGATTTACGATGGCCAGTTCATCTGTTTCAGGCGAAAGCTTTGACTTGGCGCGCGTTTTGTCGACAAGTTTTTCCGCAATCGCCAGGAATTGGAAGCCTGTGTTTGGCTTTGCACTTATTGGTGGCCTGCTTACCGCGGGGTTTACCGCGCTACAGATGAACGGCGTTTCGGATCTCATGGCGGCGCGTTCAACCGCAACCAGCGGGGCAAGCCCTGAACAAGCGGTGCAATTGCAAACCGCTGCGTCCTTAAGTCTGTTTAAATCACCTTTATACTGGCTCGGCGTGATTGGCTCTATTTTTGCCAGCTCATTCACCAACGCTGGGTTGGTGAGGGGCTTGATCGGCCAAGAAAATGGCGATGCGGCGAGTCTCGGCGCATGCTTGTCAACGGCGCTCCGCTTTGGCATGCCAATGTTTGTGTTGACGTTCCTTTGGGCGCTTGGGGTTAGTTTCGGAATGATTCTCCTCATCATTCCCGCTGTTATCTTGCTGACGATGTGGAGCGTATCGGTACCGGTCCTCATCGTTGAGAAGACGGGCGTCATCGGGGCCTTTGGTCGCAGTCGTGCCCTGACCAAGGGGTATCGCTGGGCTGTTTTTGGGACCCTCCTCGTCTTTACAATTCTTTATGCCATCGTGTCGTCTGCGGCGACGGGCTTTTCGTCGACGGGACTTTTGAAACTCTATCAGAGCAGTGCGTTTTTGGGTTTTGGATTGAGCCTCGCAGTGTCGACCCTGCTCGCGCCCGTCCTCACCAGCTTTCTTGTTGCGCTGTACCAAGAGCTGCGACTGGTAAAGGAAGGCGGCGGCGCGAAGGGATTGGCAGAGGTATTCGCTTAAGAGCGTTTGGGCGCTACTTGCTTTCGAGTTGCCCCTTAAGGCCCTTGAGCGCGGCAAAGGGGCCCGTTGGCCCTGTGTCTACCAAGCCTGATGCCTGCAAATATGCGTCGGCATCGCGCGCGCGCGGAAAGGGATCGAGCATGAGCGCAAGGGTCTGCGCAACCGCCTCGCCCAGATCAATGCCGTGACCATCATGTGTCATTTCATCGCAATCATCGGCATCGAGTTCGACATCGTCTCCCTCTCCGATTTGTGCAGCAACAAAGCGGATATCAAACGGCCCCGCTATTTGCGATGAAACCGGCATGCCGCTGACAACACACGCCTGCGCCAGAGCAGCAGAAAATGTGCCCTGCGCGCGAAAATGGCCACCTTCGGCAAACAAGGTCACGTCTGCTTTCAACGTGTTGAGCGAAACAAGGTCAAAGCGCTTGGCCAGTGCGCCGCGCTCTAGGGTCAGGGCTTCCAGCGCGTGCCGTTGCGGTGCGCTACCAATCGCATCGATCCGGACAGACCGGCTAAATTCTGGTGTCATGTTGCGAGCGCGCCTTTAAGCAATGCGGCCAGATTGCGGGTGGCCAAGTGACCGTGCAGCCAGCGCATTCGGCCCGATGCCAGCGCAAGTGCTGCTGCCGTCGGCGTTTGCCCCCGGTAAAGATTGCGCAACAAAGCGGCTTCCAACGCTGCATCCACGTCCCTATCAACAAAGCTTTCGCTGTAGGCAGAAAGGCGGCCTCCGAGTGCGCTCATCATCTTGCCAATGTGCTTGCCCACCACCACGTCGCCAACGCCGTCTTCGCGCAATTGCCCGTCCATATCGTCTACGAACACTTCGGTGAGATAGACTGCGGGTCGTTTGGCCTCATCGCCCAACGCTTCCAGCCGGATCAGCACCAGTGCGAGGATCGCGCTCACCATCTCAAGGCGACCCTCGCGCGTATCGGGCACATGCGCTTCGGCATACCAGACAGGCTGGCGCGCTTCAGCGACGACCGCATGATAGAGCGGCAAAAGGGCTTCACGCCCTTCACTTCGGTCAAACAACCGCTTCAATATGTTCAGCGCCATGAAAGCCTTTGTCCTTTAATCCGCGTGTTGCGCTTGCGAGGCCGGGCTTTAGGCCATAATGGGAAGCTTGTCTTGAGCTGCGTTGCGCCGCGACACGACGATTGTTTCAGGAGAAGACGTCTTGGCTACCACGGCACGGAACTTTGCGGGATTTTTAGCGCTAGCCGCTGTTGCCTTAAGCACTACGGCCTGCTCGCGGATTCGCGGGCATCAAGGTTATATTGCCGACACCACGCTCGTTGATTCGATCCAACCCGGCGTCGACAATCGCGACTCGGTGGAGAAAACGCTCGGCCGACCAAGTTTCATCAGCCAATTTGGCGCGCAGGACTGGTACTATGTCGCGCGCGAGACACGGCAGCTTGCCTTTGCCTCGCCCTCGGCCTCAGCCCAATTGGTGTTGCGCGTGCGCTTCGATGCGGCAGGCAATGTCGTGGCAGTCGAGAAATCGGGTATGGAGAAAATTGCCAAGATCAACCCCGACGGCGACAAGACACCAACGCTGGGGCGCAACCGCAGCTTTTTTGAAGATCTATTTGGCAATATCGGTGCCGTCGGCGCGGGCGGAGGCGCGGGCCAGGCTGGCGACGGACCGAACTGATCGCGATTGAACGAGGGGTCAGACGATGCGAGTATTTTTCTGGGTTGCGGCAGGCACAGTGTTCCTGGCGCAGCCGGTCGTAGCGGCGCCAGCAGCTCCGACGATAAACGGCGTAGACCGCGACGCGCTATGTTACTTTGTCTTCCGCGATCTCGCGACGCTCTACACGCAGTTTAAAGACAAGCTCTCACCCAAAGACGCAGAGGCCGCTTCCCATTTTGAGGGCCATAGTGACTATTTTGCGGGTCGCCTCGTTGCGCGTTTCACGGGGGTCGCCCTCGCAGCGGCGACTAAGGCTGCCCAAGCCGAGTTTACGAAGCGCAACAAGGGCGATGGCCTAGATGCCATCACCGAGGACTGCATCAATGCTTATTTTGATGGACAGCGGCTCATAGACGACACCGTGCCCGTTCTCTAATCGCGGCCTTACGGTCCGCGCTGGCTACCGGCCCTTCGGCCTTTAGTCTGCTTATAACTTGTCAATTGAGCCCGAAAAAAAATGCGGTTTGCACGCAAAAAAATG
>JBEGTP010000173.1:0-2949 GCA_041179365.1 Pseudomonadota bacterium | reverse complement strand
AAAGATGGCCAATTAAACGCAGCACGCCGAGCCGGATGGTTTCGGGCAAAAGCGGCCAATTTTCAGCAATGCCAGCAACACCGCTCACCTCGACGCGCCCGGCAGAACCCGGCATCGTTACGCGCACCCAAGCATCTGCATTTGAATCAAGGTCGATCGCATAGGCCCCGACCGGAAGGGCAAAGCGCGCACCCTCGGCAGGAACGCCCAACACCCCGGTGACCGAAACGACCGGCGTTGCCCCCAGCCGCCGCCACTCTGGTGTCACGTTAAACAGGTTTTGGAACCCGCGCCGGATGAGCATTTGATTGAGAAACCGCTCGGCGTGGGTGATCGCCGCCAATATCATCGCGCCCAGCGGCGCATCGTCTTCGTCAGTTTCAAGGCGCAGATAGGCCTTGGCCTCGTCCAGCATCGCGCTGTCGAGGACCACCGGATCAAAAGTGATCATGGTCAATTTCCTTTAGGTCAGAGTATTCGTCGGCCCATCGCTGTGAGCCCTGCCTTCACCGTCACTGCCGATGCGGCGATTTCACTGCGGACTTGCAGTTGGACGGTGCCGCCCGTCGCACCGATAGCGACGATGAACTTGGCGAGGATGGGCACATTCGTTGTCGCCGCGCGCACCCCCGTTGTCGCGCCCGTTGTGGCGGCAGAAGCAATTTGCTCGACCGAATTCAGGGCGGTTGTCGAAATCGGATGCTCGGCAAGCCCCGAGATCGCGCCCGAAGGGATCGATAGCGCAAGCGCAAGGCCCGTCGTTGTTGCGGCCGACTGGAAGGTGCCGATCACTTCGACAAGGTAGGTTGTGTTGGCAAGCGCAGTGAAGCTCAGGCCTGTCACGTTCGCCAGCGTGATGGTGCTATTTGCCACATCGGCGGCGAGCTTAACCCAGGTCCAAGGATCAACGCCGCCGCCCGCTTCGCTTTGTTTCGCCAAAGGCACATGGGCGTTGACAGCCGTGCCGACGGTCACCCTCGCTTCATCGGTGATAAGGTAAAGCTCTCCATTGCGCAGGGCGTTTAGGCTCGCTGCTGCATCAATCTGTGCGCGCGTTCCGCGGCGATGGGCTAGACTCGGCATCGCCTAGAAGACGCCGCAATCGACATCGCCAACCGCTAGGGTGACAAAGCCGTTGCCTGCATCCTTCGTCCAGCTCATGGAGACGTTCATGCGAACGACGCCGTCGGTGCCGTTGGTCCCCCATACATAGCCCGCCGTGCCGCCCGAAATCACCGACACTTTCTCATCGGTTGAAGTCGCCGGAATGTTAAGCGCGGCCTTGAAGGCGTTGAAGCTGATCGATTTTTCCTTCTGGGTCGCCGCCTCGGAAGCGTCATACATCATCAAAAGATCGGCCACCCCATCAACCGCTGGCATGATCGGAAGGTCTTCATGCGCCGGGACAATAGGCATTTTGGTCGTCGCGCTCGTCGCAATATGGAGCGTCCCGCGATCCGTTGTGAAGAGTGGCTCTCCAGCGATCAGACCGGCCGACGGAAGATTGGCCTTAAGGCCGCGTTTGAGGGCAATTCTTGGCATAGTCAGTTCCTTTCAAATTCAGGCAAATGTGCCGCAATCAATGAGTTCAGCCACGGGCCCAATCGGCCCCGCTGGCCCCGTCTGACCCGGCGGGCCGATGAGTGTGGGGATCGGCATCAGCGGCACAACAAGCGCCGATGGCGCAAGCCGACCGTCGGGCCCGCGCCAGCGCGTGATGATGGCAGGCTCAGGCAGCCGCCAGCCAAGCGTCATCATGCTGACACCGACTGACGCAGGCGGATCGCGATGCTTTCCGTCACGATGACGCCGCCCGCGACCTCAAGCCTAGCATCCGCTAGATATGCACCCGCCGGGAGGACCGCTGATGTTGGTGCGGCGATGCTAAGCGTCCAGCCCGGCGGGATGGCTCCCACGGCGGGGCGCGCCGCGATGACAAAGGTCGCTGCGACGGGTGCATCGGCTGACACACTGGTCCGCCCCGGCGGAACAGCTTTAAGCTGGGCCGTGATCACAGCAACATCGAGTGGGTTTCCGGTCACAGCATCAAGCGCGAGCGAGATCGTTTCGCCGCGCTGAAAAACATAGGGTGTCATTTTGGGTACTCCAAATAAGGGCCTCCCGCTTGAGGGACGGGGAACCGCCACTAGACGGGGATGGAGGGGTCGCCGTGGCAGGCGACGATGGCCACGACGCCCCTCCGGTAGCCGCTTGGGTTGCTCCCGCCTTGGTTAGCGGAGACGGTCCTGCGCGCTACGATACTGCGATTTTCATCACCTTGATCGCTTCGGAGTTAGACACCGCGCCGCCGATCCGCTTGGTCGCATAGAAATTGACGTACGGCTTGTTGGTATAGGGATCGCGCAAGATGCTCGTTTCGGCGCGCTCGGCGATCAGATAACCCGCTTGGAAATTGCCAAAAGCCAGTGCCAAGGCGTTCACCGCAACATCGGGCATGTCTTCGCTTTCAATGACCGGATAGCCAAGCAACGTATCGGGCTGCCCCGTTACCAGACCAGGCATCCAGATGAAGGCACCCGTCGTGTCTTTGAACTTCCGGATTTTGGCGAGCGTTGCCGAATTCATCACCCAAACAGCGCCGCGCCGGTAAGGTGCCCGCAGCGCATGGACCAGATCGAGCAAACGATCATGTGGATTGGTCGTAATGAAATCGCTCGCTCCGCCCGAAGGCACATATTGCAGCGTGCCAAAGGCGCGGGTCGTATCGCTTGTCACCGCCGTATTATACGTCAAGAAGCCCTTAGGCTTGTTGATGCCGTCGCCGTTTACAAACGCGCTGCCTTCTGCCTTGGCAAATTCGGCTGAGATTTCAGTCGCAAGCCACGCCTCAACATCAAACTGCGCGTCATCGAGCATCGCTTGGGTCGCGGCAGGGTTGGCATAAAGCTCTCCAAAGCTCGGCACGATTTCATTGAAGACTGGCGTGTT
>JBEGTP010000172.1:0-17058 GCA_041179365.1 Pseudomonadota bacterium | reverse complement strand
TGTCGCTATTGAGGACGCCGTGAACAAAGCCTGCGGCCATAAAGCTCGCGGCCATCCGCGCGGCGCGCTGTGTGACCAACGCCAGTAAGTCTTCGGCCGGTTGCTCTGTTTCAGGCGTATTAAAATAGTGTTTTAGCGCATAGCGCGTCAGCCGTTCTAAGGCTTTGACCTCGCCGAGTGTAGCAAGGCGCTGAAAACTGCCGATGCGCAGATGGCTGTGATTAAGCCTGACGAGGACAGCGGAGCGGGTGGGAGAAGGTTCGTCACCCCGGTGAAGCGCTTCACCTGTTTCGATGACGGAAAAGCTCCGCGATGTTTCGACGCCCTGCGCTTCGAGCATTTCTGTGGCCAATATCTCGCGCACCGCGCCCTTGAGTGTCAAACGTCCGTCCCCGAATCGTGAATAGGGTGTTTGGCCGCTTCCTTTGGTGCCGAGATCGAGGAGCCGCCCTTTCTCATCGCGGAGTTGAGCAAAGAGAAAGCCGCGTCCATCGCCGAGATCTGGATTATAATTGCGAAATTGATGCCCATGATAGCGCAGTGCGAGCGGCTGCGCGAGCGAACCCGGAAGCGCGGTGAACCGTCCGAAATGCGCGATCCATTGGGCATCGCTGAGGTGAGAGAGGCCAATTTCTCGTGCCGCTTTATCATTGCGAAACCGCAAAATCGCTTTTGGAAAATCAGCTGCCTTCACAGGATCAACCAAAAAGTCGGAAATTTCATCAATCGTTCGCTCGGGAACGTACGGGGCATCTTGCGGGGAAGCGATCATGGGGCGATATGGGCGTGATGACAGGCGTAAAGCAATACACAGATCGGCATTGGATGACTGCCGATGGGCTAAAGCTCCATTACCGGGATTATGCGGGGCCAAAATCACGGCCACCAATCCTCTGTATCCCGGGGCTGACCCGCAATGCGCGCGATTTTTCTGCTTTGGCGCAGCGCTTGGCGGGCGACTGGCGCGTCATTTGCGTTGAACTGCGTGGCCGCGGAGACAGCGCCTATGCCAAGGACGTTTCGACCTATTCTCCCCTCTCCTATGTTGCTGATCTTGAACTGCTGATCGCTGCACTGAAACTGAAGCGGCTCGTCATATTTGGCTCGTCGCTGGGCGGCATCCTCACGATGCTTCTGACAGCAAGCAAGCCCGGCCGCGTTCAAGCGGCACTCATCAACGATATTGGCCCCGATATGGACCCACGAGGGCTTGGGCGGATCAAAGGACATCTAGGCAAGTCGCAAAGTTGGCCCACTTGGGTGCACGCTGCGCGGTGGATGAGCGAAACGCAGGGGCATGCCTTTCCGAGCAATGACCTTGTCGATTGGGTTGCGTTTGCCAAACGTGTGTGTCGCCTCTCGGCGCAAGGCCGTGTTGTCCTTGATTATGACATGGCGATTGCCGAGCCGCTGCGCGAGGAGACGGCTCCCTTTGACCTTTGGCCGCTTGTGGCAGCGCTTGGGGATACCCCAGTCACGCTCTTGCGCGGCGCGCTGAGCGATATGCTGACTGAAGCTGCCGCCAAGAGAATGACAAAGATGTTACCCTTTGGGCGGCTCGTAACCGTGCAAGGCGTTGGCCACGCGCCGATGCTCGACGAGCCCGAAGCGGTTCGCGCCATAGATGCATTGCTCAAGCGTGCCATCGCGTGAGTCCGCTCCGCATCCTCCATTGCCACTCAACCTTTTCCCTTGGTGGTAAGGAGGCCCGCGCCGTTCGGTTGATGAACGTTTTTGGGGATGGCGCCGTTCATACGGTTCTGTCGGCTGCGCCGGATCAATTGGCTGCGCGCGATGCGATTGATCCCGGCGTTCAAGTCACTTTTCCCGGAGAGGCCGCGCCACCGCTTCACGGAAAGCCGTCGCTCGCGCGTTACCGCGCGCTGACCAACTACATGAAGCAGTTTGACTTGGTTCTGACCTATAATTGGGGGAGCATGGATGCCGTCGGCGCGCGCCGTCTCTTTCCCGCTGGTGTCCCGCGACTGATCCATCATGAAGATGGGTTCAATGCCGATGAAGCGGTAAAGCTCAACTGGAAGCGCAATGGGTTTCGGCGATTGATGCTGGGCGCTGCAGAGCGCATCGTTGTTGTATCCGAGCGGCTCGATCATATTGCGCAGTCGGTTTGGCGGCAAAATTCCGCAAAAATTGTCCGCATTCCCAACGGGGTTGAAACCGCCCTTTACCGTGACCCTCCTGCGGCAAACATTCCGGGGCTCAATCGCGCGGCGGGCGATGTTATCGTCGGAACGCTTGCCGGCTTGAGGCCTGTGAAAAACCTATGCCGCTTGGTGCGTGCGGTTGCCGCCCAGCCGCCCCATGTAAAGCTCGTCATCGTCGGAGAGGGGCCAGACCGCGCCAAAATTATGGCAGAGGCGGCGCGCTTGGGCATTGCGGGGCGTGTGGTGTTGCCGGGCTTTATGGCTGCGCCGCACCGCTATATTGGGCATTTTGATATTTTTGCATTGTCGTCTGACAGCGAGCAATTTCCCATTTCTTTGGTTGAAGCAATGGCGGCGGGCAAGGCTGCCGTCTCGACCGATGTTGGTGATGTAAGCGCCATCGTTTCGGCAGCAAATAGGCCGCACATTGTACCGATTGACGATGAAGCGGCCTTTGCCGTTGCGCTCGCTGATCTCATTTCAGAGGCTGCACTGCGCCGCGCAATCGGTGCTGCCAATCAAGCCCGCGCTGTGGAATTTTTCGATGAAGCTGGCATGATTGATCAGTACCGCGCACTCTACGGGGTGCGGACGACAGGCGCTTGATGGCGAGAACGCAAAAAACCGCGCGCAATTTTCGCCAAGGGTCTTATACGCGACGGCACAAAATGACGATATTGGGGTGTGCATGTTCAAGGGTTTGAAACCGATTGTCTACCGTGGGCGCGAGGTCTGGCCTCTTATTGAGGGCGGAAAGGGTGTCTCAGCGACCAATCACGCAAGCTCTGGCGCGTGGGCCGCAGCCGGTGGCATAGGCACGGTTTCGGCCGTGAACGCTGATAGCTATGACCCTACGGGAAAAATTATTCCTTATATCTATCACGCCAAAACGCGCCGGGAGCGGCATGAAGAGCTGATCCAGTTTGGCATCGATGGCGGCGTCGCTCAGGTGCAGCGCGCCTATGAAATTTCGGGCGGAAAGGGCGCAATCAACATCAATGTGCTCTGGGAAATGGGCGGCGCGCAGCAGATTTTGCACGGCATATTGGAGCGGACGAAGGGCATGATCGCGGGCGTCACGTGCGGCGCCGGTATGCCTTATAAGCTCTCAGAAATCGCCGCACATTATGATGTGGCCTATCTCCCAATCATTAGCTCTGCCCGTGCTTTCCGCGCGTTGTGGAAGCGTGCCTATTCGAAGGAAGCGGCGCATCTCGGCGCGGTGGTCTATGAAGACCCTTGGCTTGCGGGCGGGCACAACGGCTTGTCTAATGCTGAAGATCCGTTGGTGCCGCAAGACCCCTATCCGCGCGTCAAAGCGTTACGCGATGTGATGCGCGAGTGCGGCATTTCGGACGATCTGCCCATTGTTATGGCGGGCGGCGTTTGGGCCCTGCGCGAATGGGATAATTGGGTCGACAACCCAGAGCTTGGGCAGATTGCCTTTCAATTTGGAACGCGACCGCTGCTGACGCAGGAAAGCCCAATCCCTCAGGGTTGGAAAGATCGGTTGATGACGCTCAATGACGGCGATGTGCTCCTGCACAAATTCTCGCCGACCGGCTTTTATTCCAGCGCGGTCAAAACACCGTTCCTCTTAAGCCTTCAGGCACGCTCAGAGCGGCAAATCGCCTATTCGCGCGATGAAGCCGGAGAGCACACGCACCAATTGGATGTTGGCGTGAAGGGCAAAAACTATTGGGTCACGAAGGCTGACCTCATGCGTGCCCGCGAATGGTTCGGCCAAGGCTTTACCGCAGCGCTCAAGACGCCGGATAACACCCTCGTGTTCGTAGGCGAAGATGAGCGCAAGATGATCCAAAAAGATCAGGCCGATTGCATGGGCTGCCTATCGCATTGCGGCTTTTCAGCGTGGAAGGATCATGATGACTATACCACCGGCTATCTCGTCGATCCGCGTTCCTTTTGCATCCAGAAGACGCTTCAGGATATTGCCCATGGTGGCAATGTGGATGACAATTTGATGTTTGCAGGTCATGCGGCGTATCGCTTTAAGAATGACCAATTCTATTCGAATGGCTTTGTGCCAACGGTCAAGCAGCTAGTTGACCGTATTTTGACGGGGGACTGAGGGCGGCCCTCAAATTCCATGATATTCGCGGTACCAGGCGACGAACTTGGGGATGCCGACTTCTAGGTCCGTTGTAGGAGCATAGCCTAAATCGCGCGAAATCGCTGTAATGTCGGCATAGGTTTCTTTGACGTCACCGTCCTGCATTGGGTGCAGCTCGCGCACCGATTCGCGTCCGCAGGCTTTCTCAATCAGTGCAATCATATCGGTCAGCGATTCGGAGCGGTGGTTTCCGATGTTATAGACTCGGTGCGGCGCAATACTGCCTCCCGCTTTTACAAGTCCATCATCGACGGGCGGATTCGAAAGCGTCGCGACAACCCCCGCAATAATATCATCGATATAGGTAAAGTCGCGGCGCATATCGCCGTCATTGAAGACGTTAATCGGGCTTCCTTCAAGGATCGCCTTTGTGAAGAGCCACATCGCCATGTCCGGGCGTCCCCAAGGGCCATAGACCGTGAAGAAGCGCAAGCCCGTCAGCGGAATGCGGTAGAGATGCGCATAGGTTTCGCTCATCAATTCGTCGGCCTTTTTTGTGGCCGCGTAGAGTGAGATGGGGTGATCGACGCGATCTTCAACGCGAAAAGGCAAGCTCTCATTGCTGCCATAAACCGAAGATGACGAAGCATAGACCATCGGGATGTGGCGTTCACGCGCGACCTCAAGCATATTGAGATGGCCGACCAGATTGGCCTGAACATAAGCCCGCGGATTATCGATTGAATAGCGGACGCCGGCCTGCGCCCCCAGATGAGCTATTTGGTCAATGGTCTTCGTTTTAAGCAGCGTTTCAAGCGCTGCATGATCCGCAAAATCGACGACGTGAAATTGAAACCGGTTCGACCCGGCCCGTTGAATATCAGCAATCCGGTCGCGCTTGAGTTGAGGGCTATAATAGTCGTTGAGGTTATCGATGCCGATCACGTCATGGCCCTCGGCCAAGAGCCGCAAGGCGAGATGATAGCCGATGAACCCGGCGCAACCGGTAACGAGGACGCTCATTGATGGTCTCCGTTGACTTGGGCCTTGATTACTCGAGCTCCCAACCCCGTTCGCCGTGGCTTGTTAGATCGAGCCCGTCGTGTTCGGCTTCTTCATGAACACGCATTGGGAAAACCTGCGAAACCATCAGCGCCGCGATCACAGTGGCGAGCGCAGTCCAGAGAGCGACGGCCGCCACGCCAATCGCTTGCGCGCTAAATTGGCTTAAGAGCGAAGTACCGTCTGCAAGGCCCGGCCCGCCGAGCGCCTCTGACGCGAGGAACGGCCAAAGGATTGAGCCCAACATGCCGCCGATTCCGTGCACTGCGAATACATCCAGCGAATCGTCAATCTTAAGCTTTGATTTGACCAGCTGGACCATGAAAAAACAAATCCCCCCACCCAAAAGGCCGAGGATGAGTGCGCCGATTGGGCCCACAAAAGTAGCGCCAGCGGCAGGGGTGATAGTCGCCAATCCGGCGATAGCGCCCGTGACAATTCCGACCGAAGTCGCTTTGCCGATCCGCCACTTCTCAAGCCCAATCCAGATGAGTGCTGCGGCACATGCGGCCATGTGTGAGTTGATGATAGCCGTTGACGCATCATCGGAGGCCGCCAATGCCGAGCCGCCGTTAAAACCGTACCAGCCCATCCAGAGCAGACCTGCACCGGTCATCGTGAGGGCTGGGCTATGGGGCGCAAGGAGCGATTTGTTGAACCCCTTGCGCGGCTTGAGCATCGCCGCGACAAGAATGGCTGCGACGCCAGCTGTGGTATGAACAACAATGCCGCCCGCAAAGTCGAGCGTGCCAATATCGGCGAGAAACCCGCCACCCCAAACAGCGCGTGCGACAGGAATATAGACAAGCAGAGTCCAAAGCGTTGAAAAGGCCACGACCCAGGCAAAGCGCACACGCTCAACATATGCGCCGATGATGAGCGCCGGAGTTATGATTGCGAAGGTCATTTGAAAAAGGGCAAAGGTCGATTCAGGGATTGTCGTGTCGGCGCGCAAATCCTTGAGATTGCCCAAAAAGGCATTGCCAAGTCCGCCAAGCAGGCTTGGCCCTTCGCCAAAGACGAGCGAATAGCCAAATGTCATCCAAAGCAGCGAGACGGTGCAGGTTATGACGAAGCAGTGCATGATGACCGACAAAACATTGCGTGAGCGCACGAGCCCGCCGTAAAACAGTCCAAGACCAGGGAGCGCCATTAGCAACACAAACGCCGACGCGGTGAGTACCCAAGCGGTATCGCCTGAATCCGAGACAATAACAGGCTGCGCCATTGCAACCGTGGGGAGCAGAGCCGCCAAAAGCGTTGCAGCAAATTTGCGAAAAATCATTCCATCCCCCCGAGTCCAATCCTGAGCCGGTGCTAAGGGGTTTGCTGCGCGCGTGCAAGCCGAAGTAAGGTTAAGCCCAGCCTTCGAGAACCAGATCAGGTGGGCGATGACCGTCGGCCCAAGCGCGGATGTTGGCGATCACTTTTTCGCCCATCGCGGTGCGGCCTTCAAAAGTTGCAGACCCCATATGCGGGATCAGAATTGTATTTTTGAGCGCCAAAAGTCGCGGATCGACTTGCGGCTCGCCCGCAAAGACATCAAGACCAGCCCCCGCGATCCGGTCAGCTGCAAGCGCGCTAATAAGGGCGTCCTCATCCACGATGTCGCCGCGCGCAGTGTTCACTAAGTAGGCGTGGGGCGGCATGAGCCCAATGCGGCGCGCATCAAGCAAATGATGCGTTTCGGGCGTGTGCGGGCAATTGATCGATACAATATCAGACTGCGCTAAAAGGTCATCCAGATCAGCACAATATGTCGCGCCGAGTTCTGCCTCTCGTTCAGTGGGAAGGCGGCTGCGATTATGGTAGAGGAGCCGCAGGCCAAACCCTTTCGCACGAACAGCAACCGCGCGACCGATCCGGCCCATGCCGATGATGCCCAGTGTTTTGTTGTTAACACGGTGACCCAGCATTCCAACCGGCTGCCAGCCTTGCCACGCGCTGCTTCGGATGAGCTTTTCGCCTTCGCCCAACCGACGCGGGGTCGCAAGGATAAGTGCCATCGTCATGTCGGCCGTATCTTCGGTCAACACGCCGGGTGTGTTGGTGACCATGATCCCCGCTTCCCGCGCAGCGTGAAGATCGATATGATCAACACCAACGCCAAAATTTGCGATGAGCTTGAGTTTGGCCCCCGCCGCTGCGATCAAGTCGGCGTCAATCTTGTCTGTGATCGTGGGGACCAGTACTTCATAAGATGTAACGGCAGAAACGAGGTCGATGGCTGGTCGCGCAAAATGTGCGTCAAAAAGCGCGGTCATCCGCGACTCGACGCCCTCAGTCAGGCGTTGGGTCACATAAACGCTGGGGCGGGGCGGGCGCACAACAGATTTCATACGTTGCATCGCTAGCCTTGCGAAACGCGGTGTACAAGAGCAACAAGGCTCAAGACAAAAAGGTCTGACTTGAAGCGCACGCCCGTTTTTGGCATCAGCACGGCGTTTCCGTGCAAGTCCTCATCGATTGGAGTAAAGACAGGGCATGACAAGACTTACGATTTGGCTCATGCTCAGTCTTGCCGTTCTTGGCTGTGCCGGGGCAGGATTGGCACAAAAAAAGCCACCCTATTGGGCCTCCATCGTCGCGAGCAAGGCACACATGCGCACGGGGCCGGGTCGACAATTTCCTGCCAGTTGGCTTTATCAACGGGCCGGACTGCCCGTTAAAGTCATTGAAGTTTACCCCAATTGGCGGAAAATTGAGGATCCTGATGGAACCCAAGGTTGGATGCAGGCCAATCTTTTGAGCGACGCGCGGACAGCGCTTGTGACCGGAGAGACCCGCCCGTTGCGCGAACGGCCTAGCCCCGATGCGCCCATTCTTTGGCGCGCCGAAGCGGGTGTTGTTGGCAAGTTATCAGATTGTGTGCCCGGTTGGTGCCGAATCGATGTCCTTGGTCGGATCGGTTATATTGAAGCCGACCATATCTACGGTGATTAAGCGTATCCCCTAAATTAGACGGTCAACCGGATCTTCAGTTCATCGTCCACGGCGAGACCTTCGGCAAGGCGCACGCTGGCTTTGAGTGGCAATAGAAATCCACCTGTTTCTTTGTTCGGAAACAGCGATGTGTTCCACCGCGTGTTGCCAATCTGCGCTGTGACTTTTACCGATCCAAAGCCGCGAGAGAGGCCAAGCGTTGCGTATTTTATTTCGGCGGCTGTTTGCGCATCGATTCTGGCGAAGTACCAGCTTGCGGCGCTTGGCTTAACGGGTCTCCACAGCCAAACGGTAGAGGTGCAGGCAATGACATTGTCCCCATCCATGGGCCTCACCCCATGGGATACATGATAGCGCGGCTTACTTTGTAGAGCGCTTTCATCAAATCAGCGGGGAGTTCAATATCGGCGGCAGCGAAGATTTGCGGCAGTTGATCTTCATGGGTCGCGCCAACAATGGTTGAGGCGACAAAATCATGCTGTTTTGACCACGCGGTTGCGAGCGTAACAATGTCAATTCCCGCTTCTGCCGCCAGCTTCATATAGGCTTCGGTTGCGGCCAGTGCCTTTTCGCCCGCGAAGCGCTTGACCTGGGCTAATTGCCGCCCCCCTTCCAAAATATATTTCGAAAAGCGGGCCCCTTCAGGTGTAGCGCCGTTTTGATACTTTCCGCTCAGGACGCCGCCCGCCAGTGGAGAATAGGGGATAAGGCTCACGCCTTCTTCGCGGCACACTTGCGCAAGTTCATCTTCAAACCGGCGGTTGTTGAGGCTGAAATTATTCTGGATCGTATGATAGCGCGAAACACCGAGGCGCGCGCTGGTCTCGATCGATTTCATCAAACCCCAGCTTGTTTCATTTGAACAGCCGATGACCCGCACTTTGCCTGCGCGAATGAGCTCGTCGAGCACCTCCATCGTTTCTTCATAGCCCGTGCCATGATCGGGCCAGTGGGTTTGATAGAGGTCAATATAGTCCGTCTGGAGCCTCTTCAGGCTCGCTTCGACGGCGCGCGTTATATTATGGCGGTCAAGCGCGGTCATTTCGGCGCGCTGGGATCCTTTGATCCAGCCGTGGCTTGGCCCGCAGACTTTGGTGGCAATGATGAGCGCATCCCGGTCTTTGGTTTTCATCCAACGGCCGAGAATTTCTTCGGTTTTTCCTGCCCATTTGAGCTTAGGCGGCACAGGATAGTTTTCAGCGGTATCAAAAAAATTGATTCCGGCTTCAAACGATTTATCAAGGATGCGGTGCGACATGGCTTCGTCGGCTTGGCTCCCGAAGGTCATTGTCCCCATACAAATGTCTGAGACAACAAGGGCGCTTTTACCGAGGCGGCGATATTTCATGGGGCAATCCTTTGTGATGTGAGAGAGCTCTGGCATTTTGCGCATGCGAGAACAAGCCGCGCCGCATTAATCCTCGGTGATCAAGCTTGCTTCTCTCGTTTCCGGAAGCAAGACGGTCGCCACGCCAGCCATTGCGATGACCGCAGCGACATAGATGTAAAAGAGCCATTCGACGCCTTGCGCTTTAAGCCACAGCGCAATCAGTTCGACTGTGCCCGCAAAAAGCGCATTGCCAATGGCATAAGGGAGCGCGACGCCAAGCCCGCGAATATGCGCCGGGAAAAGCTCTGCCTTCACCAGCGCATTGTTGGCACTATAGCCGCTTTGGAGCGTGAGCGGGATCATGATGAGCAGCGCTGCCATGACCGGCGATGTTGTGTGTTCGAGCATCAGGAAAACGGGGATAGCCGCAAGCGCGCCGCCGATGCCGAAGATCAGGAGCATCGGTTTGCGACCATGGCGGTCGGCAAGCGCGCCGAAGAGCGGCTGCATGGCCGTAAACCAGATGAGCGCCGCTGCAATAATGTAGGTCGCCGTAGCCTTAGAAAAGCCAACGGTATTGAAGAGGTATTTCTGCATATAGCTCGTAAACGTGTAAGCGCTCAGGCCTCCGCCGGCTGAGAGCATCGCAACCAAAATGCTTTCTCGCCGATGATGCGCCCAAAGCGTTCTCGCAGTTGATGGCACCCGGTCTGCGGCTTGATTTTCAAAGCTCGGCGTTTCGGCAAGATTGCGACGCAGAATGTACACGCCGAGCGCCAAGAGCGCGCCTATGAAAAAGGGAATGCGCCATCCCCATGCGGTCAGTTCCGCTTCGCTCAACCAGCCTTGCAGGACGACCGCAACAAGGATGGCGCAGAGTTGACCGCCACAGAGCGTCATATACTGAAAGCTCGCCCAAAAGCCGCGCCGCTCCTTTGGGGCCATTTCTGAAAGATAAGTTGCACTGGCACCGTATTCGCCGCCGAGCGAAAGTCCCTGCAAAATGCGAGCAGTAAGAAGTGTTATCGGGCCAAAAACGCCCGCCGTCGCATATGTCGGCGCGGCGGCCAGCAGCATCGACCCGCAAAACATGAGTGCGACAGAAAGGGTCAGCCCTGCTTTTCGTCCGCGGCCATCGGCATAGCGACCCATCACCCAAGCGCCGATCGGCCGAACGATGAAACCAACCGCAAATACGGCAGCGGTACTCAGCAATTGCGCGGTAGGATCGCCCTTGGGGAAAAAGACCGGCGCAAAATATAGGGCAAAGGACGCATAGGCGAACCAATCATACCATTCGACCAAATTACCTGCCGATCCGCCGATAATGGAAATCAGTCTGCGTCGGGTGATTGCCATCAAAAAGCCCCTCTCTCATCCCTGTCATAGTGGGGCGGGGAGGCGCGGCAAGAGGGGATTGTCATGCGGGCGGCCTTCGCCGATAAACGAGGATGACGGACCAAGGCGAGGAGCTGACGAAATGAAGAAAACTCTGTTGGCATTTATTGCGTTGTCAGTGTCGAGTTCGGCGCTTGCGGGTCATTTTGAAGACGCATACCGCGCCTATCTCAAAGGTAATTATAAGCTAGCGTTCCAAGAATGGTCCGCAGCGGATGCGGACGGCGATGTTGAATCGACCTTTGAGCTCAGCGTGATGTACCGCGACGGCGAAGGCGTTCCCATAAATGCCACAAAGGCGACGCTTCTGACAGCGAAAGCGGCGGAAAAGGGCTTTGTCCCAGCCCAATTTAATCTCGCTAATTATTACCGCACCGGTGCGGGCACGAAGAAGGATTTGGCTGCTGCGCGGCGGTGGTATTTGACCGCAGCGCAAACCGGATCGGCTGAGGCCATGCACAGCTATGCAACGATGCTTCTCCTCGGGGAAGGTGGTGCCGTTGATAAAGTGGGCGCGGTTGAATGGTATGAGCGTGCGATTCTCTATGAAGACAAAGATAGCTATTATTATGACCTCATTGAGAAAGGGATACTGCCAAAACCTGACTATCCAGCACTTTTCAAACAGCGAAGGGCCCAGGCAGAAGCCGGAGACGCAGAGGCTCAGTTTCGGCTGGCCTATATGTATCTGCGCGCGCAAGGCACCGCGCGGAATGCCGCCGAAATGGAGCGCTGGTTTTTAGCGGCTGCCAATCAAGGTCATGCGATGGCGCAAATGCGGATGGGCAATCTTTACAAGGACGGATTCTTTAAAACCCGAGACCTCAAAGTTGCGAATGGTTGGTTCCGGAAGGCAGCGCTCCAAGGAAATGGGTTTGCGCTGTCAACCCTTGGTCTTTTCTATGCGATTGGTGGCGGCGTCTCGAAGAATGAGCCATTAGGGCTCGCGCTGCTTGCCATAGCGCGCATGCGCGGTGATCCCGATGCGACCGAGCTACGGATCAAGCTGGCCCTAGACATGACGGACGCCGATGTTGTTACCGCCGCGGTGATTGCAAAAAAATGTCAAACCGGCGGAATGGTGTCGTGCCTTCCGCCGGTCTGATGTCTCCGTCTAGTGGTGGATGACCGCCATATACGCGTGCGTTACCAGCATGATGAGCGCGAGCGATGACAAGGCAAAGAGCGCAAAACGAACGATGACACGGTTCCAGAGCACTTGCACCAAGCTATGGGCGACACGCAAAAACACATAGGCCCAGGCGATGGTGGCGTTAAGGCCATTGCCCTGTCCAACCATAGCGAGCACCAAAGCGACCGCGTAAAACACTGTCGGCGCTTCGTGCAGATGATTATAATTGTGCGCAATCCACTGGGTTTTGCCGGGCATCACCTTGTCGAGATCAGCGCCTATGCCACCAACCATCTTATTGAGGTCAAGACCCGGAATTTTTTGCATCGCCGGAATGCGCGTGACGTACATCCAGATCCACATGATCATGGTCCACACGGCAAGCGCGACGACGGGGTGAAGAATATCTTGATGTTCCATAGCTTTTTGCTCCCCTCCTCGAATTTTTTCGAGAAGGGGAAGCTGCAATAGATTTAACCCGCTGTCAAAAGAAACCTAAGTCGGTTTCTGTGGCGCTTCAGTCGGCCCAATAAAGTCGCATCGGATTATCGACGAGTAATTTACGCTGAAGATCCTGCGTCACGGCGATGCGCGGAAGCACGTCAACGAGCGTACCATCATCGGGAATGCGGTGCTCCATATTCGGGTGTGGCCAATCCGTGCCCCAAAGGACGCGGTCAGGATAGCGCTCAACGATGGGTCTGATGACACTGACGAAGTCATCAAAGGGTGGCCCTTGCGGTGACAAGCGCTCAGCGCCGGAAACCTTTGTCCAGATATTGGGGTGATCATCGAGCAGCTTGCGGAATGCAGTTATATCGGCACCATCAGGTCCTTGCGCAATATCGGGCCGACCGAGGTGATCGACGACGATGATCGTCGGGATAGCCTCAAGGAAGGGGATCATCTCATCCAGAATATCGGCCTCAAAATACACGACAACGTGCCAGCCGAGCGGTGCAATCCGGCGCGCGATTTCTAGGAATTTGTCTTTGGGTGCATTATCGACCAGCCGCTTGAGAAAATTGAATCGCACGCCGCGAATGCCGCCCTCATGCAGGCGCTGCAATTCAGCATCGGAAATGTCTGGATCGACGACGGCCACACCGCGCGCCAATCCATTTGACTTGGCGATGCCGCTTAATGTTGCGGCGTTGTCAAAGCCGTGGCAGCTCGCTTGAACGATGATATTGCGCGAAAAACCCAAATGATCGCGCAGGGCAAACAGCATTTCGGGCGTCGCGTCTTCAGGGTGATATTTTGCGACGGGGGCGAAGGGGAAGTGCGCTTCGGGCCCAAACACATGGACGTGCGCGTCAACCGCCCCGGCCGGCGGCGTCCAACTTGGCTTTGAGGGAAAATCGACCCAAGTCTTATTCTTCGTCATCCAAAAACCACTCCGTCCATAAGTTTGCGCGCCGTGCGCAACAGCGCTGCAGTTCGGACCGCGCCGTTTGCATCAAGCGTGAGGACGCAGCTCATTTCGCCTGTTGGATGCTCGACGGAGAGAAGCTTGAGTTCGCCGTCCGGTATCGTCGCGACTTCAGCGGCAGGCGAGCCCGGGATCAGACAGGCCGTCGCCACGCTGACCGCGCCCAGCACGCCGATCGTCGCATGCGCGCGGTGGGGAATGAAACTTCGCACGGTTACCGCGCCACCATTTTTGGGTGGGGCGACGAGCATCATTTTCGGGACCGATTTCTCGCGCACATCGCCGAGGTTCATCCGCTCTCCAACGGCAAGACGGATAGCTTCGATTGTTGCCTTCAGGGCTGTATTGGCGTCAAGCCAATCGCGGTCTTCATAGCCGGTGATGCCAACATCTGCGGCCTTCATGACAACGCAGGGCATGCCATTATCGATCAGCGTGACGGCCACGCCGTTGACAACGTCAGCCGCGTTGCCGGTCGGCAGTAACGCGCCGCAGCTTGATCCAGCCGTATCCCGAAATTCGAGCGGGACGGGTGCGTGTGATCCCGGGACGCCGTCAATCTTTGCGTCGCCCGCGTAGGTGACGGTGCCGCCTGGTGTCTGGACGGTCGCGATGGCGACTTGGCCGGTATTCTCCATGAAGATGGTAACCGTCGTTTCATCGCCGGTTGCAGCCACCAGACCACGCTCGATGGCAAAAGGCCCAACGCCCGCCAAAATGTTTCCGCAATTCTGAGCGTCGGTTACAATGGCTTGATCGACGAAAACTTGAAGAAAAAGATAATCGACATCGACACCCGCGCGTGCCGATTTGCTGACGACGGCAATTTTACTGGTCAACGGATCGCCGCCGCCCATACCGTCAATCTGGTTGACGTCGGGAGACCCCATGATGCTGAGAAGAAAGGCATCGCGGTCGGCCGGAAGATCGCCCTTCAGGAAATACCCGCCCTTTGACGTGCCGCCGCGCATCCACATGCAGCGCACCGGATTCATACGTACTTCAATCCCATCTCGGCGAGCTTTTCGCGCATCTTGTACATATCGAGCCCCAGCTCGCCCTTGCCAAGGCGTTCGCGTTTCTCCGCCTCATTGGCTTCCCGCGCTTTTGCGGCTTTGGCCACGTCGGCTGCTTTCTCTCGCGGCACAACGACAACACCGTCGTCATCTGCCACGATTACATCTCCGGCGTTGATCGCGGCACCCGCACACACCACCGGTACGTTGACCGAACCAAGCGACGCCTTGATCGTGCCTTGCGCAAAAACCGCTTTGGCCCAGACAGGGAAATTCATCTCGGTCAAATCACGCACGTCGCGGATGCCGGCGTTTATGATCAGGCCTTTACAGCCCCGCGCTTGCGCCGAGGTTGCCAAAAGATCACCGAAATAGCCGTCTTCACAAGGGGATGTCGGCGCGATGACCAATATGTCGCCCGCCTGCAATTGCTCAATAGCCACATGGACCATCCAATTGTCTCCGGGCGGGGCGGAGATTGTCACAGCTGAACCTGCTATCCGTGCGCCGCCAAAAATTGGGCGCATATGTGCAGCCAGCAAACCGGTTCGCCCTTGAGCCTCATGGACAGTGGAGACACCGCAACCCTCCAGATCGGCAATCACAGCCGCATCGGCCCGCTCTATCTTTTGGACAACGATTCCAGACATGGGAGGCTCCTTATATAGCGGCAAACTTGTATGCAATGCATACGGTCTCTAGAGAGAAATCATGACTCGCGCTAGAGACCCGAAATGACGACTGTATCCCTAATCGGCTTTGGCGAGGCAGGGCAAGCCTTTGCACGACCAGGCGGCTGGCGGGCCTTTGATGTCGCCCCCGAAAAGACGCAATCCGCAACTTTGGCCGAGGCGCTCGACGGTGCAGATGTCATCCTGTCTGTGGTGACGGCGGATCAGGCGCTCGACGCGGCACGACAGGCTGCGGCACTGATCGCACCGGGAACGCTGTTCTGCGATATGAACTCTGTTGCGCCGGGAACCAAAAAGCAAGCGGCAGCGGCGATTGAGGCGGCGGGCGGGCGCTATGTGGATGTGGCCGTCATGGCGCCGGTATACCCGTCCCGTTTGGCAACGCCTTTGCTCATCAGCGGGACTCACGCCGCGGCTGGCATCGCGGCGCTCACCGGTTTGGGTTTTACAAATCTGCGCATCGTGGGCGATGATGTTGGCCGTGCGTCGACAATCAAAATGCTGCGCTCTGTGATGTATAAGGGCATGGAGGCGCTTACCGCTGAATGTCTGATCGCGTGCGAAAAGGCGGGCGTGACGGATGAGGTGCTTGGGTCGTTCGGAAATGATTGGTCAAGCGGGGCGGATTATCGGCTCGACCGGATGATGGTCCACGGGGTAAGGCGCGCGGCGGAAATGGAAGAGGTTGTAAAGACATTGGAGGGGCTTGGCGTGGAAGCAATGATGACGCAGGGTACAGTGATGCGCCAACGCGAGATTGGCGGATTGGGCATCAAATCGCCGCCCGAAGGGTTGGACGGCAAGTTGGAGACACTGGCTCCTCGCAGCGACGGAGAGACCGCATGATTATCGATTGCCACGGCCATTATACCGTTTTGCCGAAGGCGCATGACGACTGGCGTGCGGCTCAGGTCGCCGCCTTCAAGGCCGGAGCTGCCGCCCCAGCTTATCCGGCGATATCCGACGAGCAGATTCGCGAAACGCTGGAAGCCAACCAGATCCGTCTGCTGAAGGAACGCGGCGCGGATATGACGATCTTTAGTCCTCGTGCCTCGGCCATGGCTCCCCATGTCGGCGATGAAAGTGTTGCGCTTGCTTGGGCCCGGGTAAACAATGATCTCATCCAGCGGTGTGCGGCTCTCTATCCAGAGATTTTTGCACCCGTGTGCATGCTCCCACAATCGCCCGCTGCCGATATGCAAGGCTCAATTGCCGAGCTGGAGCGTTGCGTGGATATGGGCTTTATCGGCTGCAATCTGAACCCTGATCCAGGCGGTGGACACTTTAAATCGCCACCGCTGACGGATGCCTTTTGGTATCCCTTTTACGAAAAGATGGTTGCGCTTGACGTGCCCGCGATGATCCATGTTTCGGGCAGTTGCAACCCCGGCCTCCACGCAACGGGGGCTTATTATATCGCGGCCGATACGATTGCCTTCATGCAGTTGATCGAGGGTGATCTCTTCAAGGATTTTCCGACGTTGCGCTTCATCATTCCGCATGGCGGCGGCGCTGTGCCCTATCATTGGGGGCGGTATCGCGGCCTTGCTGACATGCTCAAAAAGCCTGATCTGGCAGGGCATGTGATGAACAATGTCTATTTCGACACCTGTGTTTATCACCAGCCTGGCGTGAATTTGCTCGCTGATGTGATTGACAATAAGAACATTCTGTTCGGTTCCGAAATGGTCGGCGCGGTGCGCGGCATTGACCCTACAACGGGCTTCTATTTCGATGACACCAAACGTTATGTTGATGCGCTGGACATGAGCGCTGAGGATAAACACATGATTTTCGAAGGCAATGCGCGGCGG